>JAJYGB010000087.1 GCA_021785235.1 Bacteroidota bacterium | reverse complement strand
TCTATATTCGTGCCCCACGCCGGTAAACTCGAGGAGCCAGACTCCGACGGAGTCGACCGTGATGCTGAAGTCGCCGTTCTTCGCGGCACGCACAGTTCGGACTGTGTCCTGAACGTCGGTCGGCGCGAGAAGGACGACGTTGGCTTCGATCATCGGCTTGCCGTCCTGTCCGGTGAGTCTGCCGGTGACCGTGGTTTGCGCCGACACGAATGCGGCGGCAAAAAGAAATAACGCGATTGTTAGCACAGCCCGTGACATTTTACCTCCTTTGTAATAACACCCTCTAGAGCAGGAGCTACTTGCATCCCCTCATTTACGTCGAAGCATACGCAACCATATGGAAAGATGCAACGACGCGGACGGGTAGGCGAGGACGAATCAGGGCGGAGCCTGATCGCCGCGGCTTGACTCTTCGGAGGCGATTTGAATGACGCATGCGCCTTTCGTGTGGGTCGCAGTTTCGCTCCCCTCGGGATTGGTGTACTGTGTCCTCCTGCTGAATGGGGGGTAACGAAAGAATGGTTGCCCGATTACACTTCCAGTGGGAGGTAGCTGTTCCCGCTGGGCATCGCCTTAATTATCAACGGCGAACGGAATCGGTTCGATTGGCGAAACAGTCCTGCCGGGGAATGTCGGGAATGTTACCCCCGCGTTATAAACCCCCTGGACCAGGCGCACTCTTGGCTTTTGAGCGGGGGTTATGGGAGCCCTCCAGCGAGCCTGAAGCGTATCGCCGGGAAGGAATGTTTTTCTTTTTACAATCTGAATAAAACCATAACCATCGACTGAACTCGCGACGACTGAGCACTTATGGGTTATCGTGAAGACTACGGGCGGTGGACCGGTGACATCGTAGTAGAGCGTGTCGGCTGTGCGGTTAACCATTACAAATGAGAGGTCGAAGTTGTCTCCGGCACGGAACCGCGTTTCTCCGCCATTATCAGTGTCGCTCAGGGAAAAGACGGCGGTAATGTCGTACTCTTTTTCTGAAGGAGGTGTGCCGGTGACGGATGATTTGCAGCCTGAAAGGAAAGCGAAGGCAAATGCCAAGGCGAAAGAAGCACGCATGAGATCCACTCCTTTCTTTTTCCCGGGTCCCCGCTCGATTTAACCGATTTCGGCCCGGAAATATTCTCCTTCGGGTAAATTTGTCAAAATACAAAGAAGAAGCAACAAGGCGAGTCCAACAGTACTCTCCGACGATTGTACCGGCGATGATGTTGCCAGCAAAATCCGGCTGCCATTAATGGCCGCTCGCCAAGCAAGAGCGGCGATACGAAAGGGGACCGGTCACGATTGAAGAGAGACGCCGACACGGCCCCCTCCCAAAGCAGATCGCTGGTTGAATTGGAAACTCGAAGACCGCATAGAATTCAGGCTTACTTTCGCAGCGCGGATTTTGTGTTAGTCCATACCATTGCCAGGAAAAGCTCGTTCCTGTTCCAGTTGGAGATCTTTGTGAGGAGAGCCCTGGAACCTTCTTTGTCTCCTTTCATATTTAGCGCCATCGCATGGTGGTACATAATCAGCGGGTCCGGCTCCAGCTTGCTTAGCCGGTCGACCGCGTCGTCATAGTTGCCGCTCTTGTAGTCGATTATGCCGAGAAGCATTTCGAGAGTCTTCTTCTCGGCAGGGTTGCCGCGCGGCTCGATCTCCTCGGCAAACGCGTCTGCAGTCGCTCCCGCTTCGTCCAGCATGTCATTTGCGGCGTACGCATACGCGAGCCACGAATCGATGTTCACGCGAAGATTCTCTCTCTCGGCGGTCGTAAGATCGGCGTTGTCCAGCTTCGAGGAGATATCCTGCAATCTCGCCAACCCATCCGAGGGATCACCGAGTTCGCACTGGATCAACCCGGCGTAGGCAGCCGAATAGAACGCGGAAGTCCTCTGATTTTCCTTCTCGGCGAGAGAGCGCCTCTCCTCAAATGTCCTAACAGCATCGTCCGGATTATCGTCGAACAGATATGACCAAGCCTTGTAGGACATTGCCGTCAGCTTATCGTCTATCGAGTTACTTCCGGCAAGTGCTTTGTCGTAGTGTGTCCTCGCCTCTTCTGAATTTCCCTTGAACAGGTGAGCGTTGCCGACGCCGTACAGGCCGGAGATGAATGTTTCATCGAGGTCGAGTGCTTTCTGATATTGAGCTATCGATTCGTCATACCGCCCCATCTTGAGGAGCAGCTCCGCGTACGAATCGTAAGGATTCGGCATGTCCGGATTCAAGCGGATGTATTCCTTGAACGATTGTTCCGCTGATTTGAAGTTCCCGACGGCGCTGTAGGAATAACCGAGCATGTTGTAGGCGGGCGGGAAGTTTTTGTCGATCGAGGCGACCTTCTTGAAGTATTTGATCGCCTCTTTGTAGTTCTCAGTGCCGTAATAATAATAGGCCGTGTACAACATGACGCGTTTGTCACCGGGGTACATCGAGACAAGCTTGTCAAGATCTTTTTTCATCTCGACAGTCCTGCCTCTGTAACCGGCATCGAAATAGGAAATCAGAAGCTGCTCCCCCTTCGAAGCATTGCCTGCAAGAGAACGCGCTTTCTCGAAGTTCTTGTTGATGACCTGCGAACCGCCGCCCGAGACGGCACGATAACAGTAAGCAAGCGCGAAATCAGGATCTTCAGCGATTGCCTGGTCGAAGTACTTGGCGGCGGCCGGGAGCTCAACATTATCGAACTTATCGAGTCCCTTCATGAAAAGCTCCCTTGCCTCGTTAGATGCGGTAGTTATCGGCATTACGTTCGCCTTCTGAGCGGCCGACAGGTTCACCAGTACGATTAGAAGAATTGTCGCGATGATAGCATTTTTCATGGTCTCAATCCTTTCTTTTTAGTTTGATGAAGCTGAGTGCCGACCGAACTGGCACCGCTTCCCTTCATGGCTAGTATCGGTCCCAGCGTGTGTCATGTTTATGTTTGTAGCATACTGTTTTCGCGGGAGGATGGGATCAGGGGGAGGAACGGGCATGGTACTGGCGTTCATCGTCACTGCGGGGATAATGATATACATCATCGACGCTCCCTGAAAGTTCATGATGATGTAAGCGAATGGAAGACCGCCCGGCGAGGGCCCTGGATGATCCGGTTTTGGAGAGAAAGTGCAGCAGCTTCCGGCTCCTGAGCGACCGGTGTCGAGAAGATATACTGCACCGACCCCAAAGTCAAGGGAATTAGCCGGCAAGCGTTCATGACCGGGTCAAGGGTTGAACCATGACTCATGACAAGCCCCGCGCCCTTCTCTTAAAAGCGAGGGAAGCGGGAGTGATGAGGACTGAAGCGAGGAATCTAGTGATTGCATAATAGATCCACCTACCGTTGACTTTCATACCTGAAGGGGCTAAGTTTTTCAAAGGCGAATACAGCATCTCATCTGGGGCAATGCCGGTGCCACTGATCCGTCTGGCGATTTGAAAGACTTCTTGAAACAACCTCGTTGCTGACGCTGGCACCGCTGAGGGCAGCAGTATAAAAAAAACGAGAGAGCGTATAAGATGGCGAAGCACGATAACCCCGGCAAGAGGAGGCCCAGGGAAAGCGCGTCAAGGGAAAGTGCGATCGTAAGGTACTCCAGCGACGCGATATATACAGTTTCGAAAGAAAGCGTGATAGACAGCTGGAACCCGGCCGCGGAAAGGATCTACGGGTACACCTCCGAGGAGGCCGTCGGCAAACCGATGACGCTAATTTTCCCTCCCGACCGGGTAGACGAAGAGATCGCGTTAATAACGCGCCTTTCCCATGGTGAAGACATCCCGCCTTACGAAACCATTCGAGTCAGGAAAGACGGCACTAATATCGAAGTTTCTCTCTCGCTCTCTCCCGTTAAGGATTCTTCGGGAAGGATCGTCGGTTCGTCGAGAATCGCCCGAGACATAAGCGAGGAAAAGCGGTCCCGGCGCGAACTCGAAGCGGCGCACGCGAGATACAAGTCGACGCTCGACAACATGATGGAAGGGGGGCAAATCCTAGACAGGGAGTTCCGATACGTCTATCTCAACGACGTGGCGGCGAAGCACGGTCGGATGCCGAAGGACGCGCTCATCGGCAAGAAAATGACGGAGGTGTATCCGGGAATCGAAAACACAGAGATGTTTGGCCTCCTCACGACCTGCATCGAGAAACGGACTTCGCACAAGATGCGGAACCGCTTCGAATACCCGGACGGGACGGTCGCATGGTTCGACTTAAGCATCGAGCCCGTGCCTGAGGGGGTATTCGTCCTCTCGATAGACGTCACGGAAGAGAAGAGGATGGTCGAGGAATTGCACAAGAGCCACGACGAACTTGAGCGCCTAGTCAAAGTGCGGACCGAGAAGCTGGAGGAGGCTAACAAGGAGTTGGAGTCTTTTTCGTATTCAGTTTCCCATGACCTCCGCGCGCCGCTGAGGCATATAGACGGTTTCGTCGACCTCCTGCGCAAACACACGGCGGGCACCCTTGACGAAAAGAGCACGCGATATTTACAGACGATTTCGTCATCGGCCAGGACCATGGGGACTCTGATAGATGAGCTTCTCGTCTTCTCGCGCATGGGAAGAAGCGAGATGCGTTCGACGACTGTCGATACCGCGGAAATGGCACGGGAGGTTATCGCGGCATTCGAGAACGAGACGGCGGGAAGAACGTTGGAGTGGCAGATCGATCCCCTTCCAAGCGTCAGAGCGGATCCGGCGATGCTGAGACTCGTTTTTGTGAATCTTGTCTCAAACGCCATCAAGTACACCGGGAAGAAAGAGCGGGCGGAAATACAACTCGGCTCCCGGTTAGAAGAGGACCAACTCATTTTCTTCGTGCGCGACAATGGTGTCGGGTTCGACATGGAATACGCGGACAAGCTCTTCGGGGTTTTCCAACGGCTCCACAGGCAGGAGGATTTTGACGGAGTAGGGATCGGACTTGCCAACGTCAGGAGAATAATCCGCCGCCATGGCGGCAGGACCTGGGCGGAGGCGAAACTGAACGAAGGCGCGACATTCTATTTTTCACTTCCGAATAAGATCGCTGAGGCGCATAATGAATGAAATCAGGACGATACTCGTTGCGGAAGATAATCCCAACGACGTGGAGCTGACGCTGGAAGCGCTCGGCGGATACAGGATCGCGAATGAAATCGCCGTCGTCCGGGACGGCGCGCAGGCGCTCGACTATCTTTACCGCCGCGGCGAATTCGCGCAACGGAAGCCGGGTAATCCGGCCGTCATCCTCCTCGATCTCAAGATGCCGAAGGTCGACGGACTGGAAGTCTTGAGAAAAATCAAGTCCGATCCCGATCTCAAGAGAGTCCCCGTGGTCGTGCTCACCTCATCCCGCGAGGAAAAGGATCTCGTGAGGAGTTACGATCTCGGCGTCAACGCTTTTGTCGTGAAGCCTGTAAGCTTTGAGGAATTTGTCGACGCGGTGAAACAGGTGGGAGCCTTCTGGGCCGTCCTCAACGAGATTCCGCCACATTCCTCGTAAGACCGATTATTTACGTTCAATATTCCACTCACTTCATTAAGGTATGTGATATGAACGATCCCATACGTGTCTTGCATCTGGAGGACAACATCCCCGATGCTCATCTGGTCCGTTCGTCGCTTGAAGAGGCGGGGCTTATCTGTGAATTCAAAAGGGTCGATACCGAATCGGCTTTCGTCAGCGCTCTTCGTGACGAGCTTTTTGACCTCGTGATTTCAGATTTCTCACTTCCCAACTACAGCGGGAGATCGGCGCTAAAATATGTGCATGACAACTATCCCGATATCCCTTTCATATTTGTCTCCGGTACCGTGGGCGAGGATTACTCGATAGAATCGCTCCTTAACGGTTGCACTGACTATGTGCTGAAGACAAAGATGTCGAGGCTTATCCCTGCGGTGACGCGGGCGCTTAAGGAAAGAGAAGAAAAATTGAAGAGACACACGGCGGAAGATCGTGTCCGCGAGCGGGACAAGAGGTTTCGGGCCCTCATGGAAAACAGCAACGATGGCATGGTAGTGTTCGATATCGACGGGCGGGTCACTATGACAAGCCCTGCCAACGACAGGATCCTCGGCCGAAACGACTACCAGCCGGAAGGGAGACTCATATACGAGATAATGAGTCCCGACGATATCCAGTCCGTGCGCGCCGAAGTGGCGCGGATATCAAAGATGCCCGGCACCCAGGGGCGAATCGTCTTTAGGGCGCGCCATGGCGACGGCTCATGGAGATGGTTCGAGGCCACTTTCTCAAACATGCTCTCAGACCCGGCAGTCAGGGGAATAGTCGCGAATTTCCGCGACGTGACCGAAAGGCTTGAATCCGAAGCGCTCCTCAGGCAAGCACAGAAAATGGAGAGCCTTGGTACCCTCGCGGGAGGTATCGCCCATGACTTCAACAATATACTTGGCATCATACTCGGTTACTCTTCGTTCATAACAAAACACAACCACGATGAGCAAAAACTGGCGCAGAGCGTAAGCGCCATTGAGAGCGCGGCGAAAAGAGGGGTAGGCCTTGTCCGGCAACTCCTTATGTTCGCGCGAAAACAGGATTTGGAACTGGTCCCCGTTGATGTAAACGAAGTGGTCGCGGAAGTATTCAAACTCATATCCGAGACCTTCCCTAAGCTGATTGTACCTGAGCTTAATCAAGACAGGCATATCCCGCTTGTGCTTGGGGATCATGTCCAGATCAGCCAATGCGTCCTGAACCTGTGCGTTAACGCGAGGGACGCGATGATGGACAGAAATGACGGAAAGCCGACGGGCGGAAAGTTAAGAGTCTCCACCGGGATCGCTTCTGAAGAGATGCTCAGAAAACACGGCATCGCGGGGAGCAATACGCCGTACGTCACCGCTTCGGTTAGTGACACGGGAATTGGAATGGACGACGCCACGCTCTCTAGGATATTTGAACCCTTCTTCACAACGAAGGATACGGGAAAAGGAACTGGCATCGGACTGGCCACCGTTTTCGGCGTCATGAAAAAGCATAACGGTTTCAGCGATGTATCGACAAAACCCGGGGAGGGATCGACATTCACGCTGCTCTTTCCGGCAGTGGAGGAGGCCGAGAGAAAAGCGGCGAGCGATTCCCCTGACACCTCGACAGTAAACCGTGGAAACGAAACGGTGCTAGTGGTCGAAGACGAGGAAATGTTGAGGGAACTCCTGAGGGATGTCTTGTCGGACAGCGGCTACGAAGTCATCACAGCGGCAAGCGGCATCGAGGCATTGGCTTCGATCGCCGCCAACCCAAATGTCGCTCTCGTCGTGTCCGATATAGGGCTTCCTGGGCTTGACGGCATGGAGGTGACAAAAAGGATAAAGCAGGATACGCCTGACGTGAAGGTTATCCTAGCGAGCGGATTCGTCGACCCCGCTGAAAAACACAGGCTGGAAGAGTCACGCGCCGACGGCTTTGTGAGCAAGCCATACAGGGTTTCCGAAGTATTAAAAATCATTCGGAAAGCGCTCGATGGGAACAAGACTAACTCGTAGCCGCCCTTACGCAGGGACGCGAGTCGGTGCGTTTAGATGGGAAAGGGGTAACACGGATTTAACTGATTGGCAAAAGGATTATGTTTGGGCTCGAGCATTTCAATGAGCGATACAGAGAGTATTTGCTTTTCTCCGTGTATCTCTCTTCTCCCCCTCAGTGCATCTACGTCAATTGTTTAGCTTCTGCCTGGCGGTGAGGCTCTTCTCTCGAAGCGCGGTCCTCGCGCGGGGGATGACGCTTCGCTTGGAACTAGCCCGCAGCCTGGATCGATCTACGGGTCCATCTTTTCAATCAAGAGAAAAGAAAGAACGCTCAACTCTTTCATGGTACAGTGACAGTCCTACCTGTCCATTTTCTCTTGCT
>JAJYGB010000142.1 GCA_021785235.1 Bacteroidota bacterium | reverse complement strand
GGTTCCTGCATGATATGATCTCTTATCCATGGACATCGTTCGGCATAATGAAATGAATTTAGACTCAGGCACTATAATCAAGAAGGCGCAAATAAAAACCGTCGGGGTCGCATCTCCGTGTCTCCTTGTCCTCAAGTCCCACACTCTCCCGGTCCCCAAGTCTCCTTGTCTCCCGGTCTATCTCTCTCTGTGCCTCTTTGTCGCTTGTGGTTTGATTCTGTCAAGCTGCAATCGCGGCCTCGCGCCGGTGCAGGCTTCCTCGACAGTCAAGCCCGGTTTCGGTGGGACGATACAGTTCGTCTCAGCCTGGCCTCCAGTCGACAGCGTTCAGGACCTTCGGGTCGTGGCTTTTGACAACTATCCTCCGACGAATATTTTCGGTGAAGTAACATCCGGTCAGGCGAAAGTCTACCCGGCAATCGGATCGAAGGGTCTTTCCAAGTTTGTCGATTCACTCTCTTACAAATTCGACCTGGATTCCGCCGAGACGTTTCAATATGTCGTTTTGGCCATGCAATACGGCTCAAACCCATTACAGGATTGGAAAGTGGTCGGGGCATACGGCTATTCGCGCGGCCAGGGTTCTCCCCGGCCGGTCACCGTCCCGCCTGACTCATTCGTAAATGGAATTGATATTGAAGTCGACTTCCAAAATACACCGCCTACTCCTCTTAACGGCATCGCTTCTCCTGCTGCACGGCACTAGTTACTCTCAGGCGAGAGTGACGGGTGTTGTCCGTTCTGCGGAGGACTCGAGCGCGATCGCCGGCGCGACCGTCGTGCTCCAGTCACGGAATCTCCAGAAACCGACCAGGACTGGCATGCTCTCTTTGGTCGACGGAAGGTTCTCTTTCGGGAATGTCACCGCCGGAGTGTACCACGTCATGGTATCGATGGTCGGCTACAGGCGGTATGTCGACACCGTGTCCGCGGAACCAAGCGGCGCAAGATTTCTCGAGGTGTTCCTGCGACCCTCGCCGATCCAGACGGAACAGGTGGTGATCACCGCGAGCAAGCGGAGGCAGCTCCTGAACGAAGTACCCGTCAGCGTAAGCCTGGTCAGTTCCGCCTCGATGGAGAGGAGGAACGTGATCTCGCTCGATGACGCGTTGCGTTACGTGCCGGGGGTGAACTTCGTGCAGGACCAGGCGAACATCCGGGGCTCCAGCGGCTACGCCCGCGGCATCGGTAGCCGGGTGCTTCTTCTGATCGACGGGATTCCACTTCTGACGGGGGACACAGGCCAGGCGGTCTGGGAATCGATACCCGTGTCGGAGATCGATCATGTCGAAGTCGTGAAGGGTGCCGGTTCGTCGCTCTACGGCTCGAGCGCACTGGGCGGAGTCATCGATGTCATAACAAAAAACAATGTCGATGCCAATTCGACGGGCGTCAAGGTATACGGCGGCTTCTATCAGCAGCCCACATTCAGCCAGTGGCAGTGGTCGGGCAGGGAAAGGTTTTTCCAGGGCGCTTCAATCACCCACTCGCAGCCTATCGGCCTCGGCGACTTCGGGATAACCGCTTCGCTCAGCTACAAGAAAGACGACGGCTATATACAGAACGACTTCTTCCGACGTCTGAATGTCTTCGTGAAGACAGCCGGAAATATCAGTGACAACAAAAGCCTGAAAGTCTTCGGCGATGTATTCAACCAGTACTCGGGGAATTTTCTGTACTGGCAGGATATCAATCACGCGCTCCAACCGGCTAGTTCGACGGTGGGGCAATGGGTGAAATCTACACGGGCCAACCTATCCGTCATCTACACCGATGTTATCTCGAGCCGGTTCCTCTATATCGTCCGCGGGAGCTATTACCTCAACCACTGGTACGACAATTTCGGTAGTACGCCGACGGGGACAGGCGACTCATCGACGTCGAACACGGGTTACCTGGAATTCCAGGGGACACTTAATCTTGACCCGGCCACGATTCTCACATTCGGCACGGACGGCCAGATCGATTTTATCAATTCAAATTCGTTCACGAACAAATCGAGCAATTCCGGCGCAGCGTATTTCCAGGCCGAAAGAGAATTTGGACCCCTTCACGCGACAGTCGGTGGAAGGTACGATTACGAGAGGATAGAAGGGAAGGCGGCTTTCAACCAGTTTAACCCGAAAGCGGGTTTGGTCTACGACCTTGGGAACGGCTCTTCGCTTCGGGGTTCGATCGGGGCGGGGTTCCGGGCGCCCAGCATCGGTGAGACCTACGCATCAATCCAATCCGGCGGCGTGTCGATTGTTCCCAATCCTGCGCTCCTTCCCGAGAGAAGCCTTTCCGAAGAGATCGGAGGGAGAATGCCGCTCTGGTATTTCGGGCTGATCGACGCGGCGATATTCCAGAGCGACTACTGGGACATGATCGAGCCGCAGTTCATGACTACGGGGCAGATAACGTTCCAGAATGTGACGCGGGCACGGGTCCAGGGATATGAAATAGACGCGTCAAGCGATGCGGGCACCGACTTTCTCACTCTGAAAGCGAGCTACACTTATGTCTACCCGCTCGACCTGACGACCCACGATGTACTGAAATACAGGTCGAGGGAATTGTTCTACGTCTCGGCGGACTTCCAGAAATCGATATACCGCGCGTCGGTGGATTTCAGGTACATCAGCGAATTCGAGAATTACGACAGGGAGCTGGTGCAATTGGGAATCGTCAAAAACGGGAACGAGAGAGTCCCGGCTTACGTGACAGACATCCGTGTCGGGGTGGATCTGAAATCGGGCGGATTCCCGCTGGACGTCAGCTTGATTGTCAACAATCTATTCAACTACTACTACGTCGAGATGATAGGCAACATGGCACCGCTGAGGAACTACACGCTGGTATTATCGACGAACTTCTGACACCGGGTTTTCCCTGGGGATCCAACCACGGAGGGCACAAATGAAATTCAAAGAGAACACGAAGGTGTATTATACTTTCCCTTTAAGTGCCTTTGGTGTTTTGACTCCACTCCCTGCCAGCCAGAGCTTCCCGAGAACCGAGGGGAACCGTGTGATGTTATAGAATAGTGAATAACATGGAGTCGAAATGGGCGAAAAAATAAATAGAGCCGATAGTGAATGGAAGAAACAGCTCACTCCCGAAGAGTATCACGTGGCGAGGGAGAAGGGCACCGAAAGGGCGTTCACGGGGAGGTACTGGGACTTCCACGGAAAAGGGATGTACAAGTGCGTTTGCTGCGGCGCGGACTTGTTCGATTCGGAAACAAAATTCGAATCGGGCTCGGGTTGGCCCAGCTTCTTCAAGCCGGCGTCTGACGAGAGGATAGAGGAGGAAAGGGACTCGACCTTCGGCATGATCAGGACGGAGGTTAAATGCAGTAAGTGCGGGGCGCATCTTGGACACTTGTTTGAAGACGGCCCGGAGCCCACCGGCCTTCGCTATTGCATCAACTCAGCCTCATTGAAATTCGAAGAGAAGAAGTGACCGAGAGCAGTGTGAGCTGTTTTATCCCCGTTCGACCCGGGAGCCGCCGCCCGTCCGGGCGATGAATACGCTTCCTCCTTCGAAGCCGCGATCCTTATATTTCTCCGCGATCTCGACAGACAACTCCTCCTCGCGATCGGAATCGACAAGGCAAATTGCGCTTCCCCCGAATCCGGCGCCGGTCATCCTGGCTCCGTAGACCCCCTCCAGCTGTTCAGAGATTTCCACAAACGCATCGAGCTCCGGGGAGCTGACCTCGTAGTTGGACCTAAGGCTAAGGTGTGATTCGAGCATAAGTTTACCGACCATGCCCAGGTCATCCTTCTCAAGTGCGGCGGTAGTCTGCAGTGCCCGCTGACTTTCCGTAACGACGTGGATCGCGCGGGAGTAAAGCGTCGTATCCATTTCATCCTTTACGCTCTTCAACTCGTCGATGTTTACGTCTCTCAGAGATTGCAGCTCGCGGTGAAGCCTTACCGACAGGTCCGCGACAGCATCCTGGCATTGCTGCCTTCTCTTGTTGTACTCCGTCGTGGCAAGTGCCCGTTTGACTCCAGTGACGCAAACGAGTATCGAACATCCCTCGGGTATCGGTACGTACCTGAACTCGAGCGAGCGGGCGTCGACGAGGATGGCGTTGTCCGCGCGTGCGAATTTCGCAACGAAGGGGTCCATGATCCCGGATTGTACGCCGACGAACTCGTTTTCGATCCGCTGGGCGAGGAGCGGAACCTCGATATCCTTGAGCGGTATATCATAAAGTCGGGAGACAGCCTCGATGACCGAGACGACATAAGCAGCTGAAGAGCTCAAGCCGCTTCCCCGCGGAACCGTGCTCCCGATGGCAAAATTGATCCCCTTGACGGGTTTCAACTCGCTCAGAAGGCTGCATGCGCCTTTTATATAGTTGACCCAGAAATTCGAATGTTCGAACTTGCCGGGTAGGATCTCAAAGGAGGTCTTCTTCCCGAGCTCTTTCGAGAACGCAATGAAGAGCTCTCCGCCGCGCTTGCCGGCAGCAGTGTAGGTGCGACGGTCTATTGCGACTGGGAGCACGTAGCCGCCGTTGTAGTCGGTATGCTCACCAATCAGGTTAATCCGGCCGGGCGCGCTCGTCACGATATCGGGCGATTTCCCGAATTCCTCCCGGTAGAGCCTGACGAGTTCTTTCTTTATATCTTCTTCCACAACAGCTTCCGTCTCGAATTTATCTCTGACTCGTTGTGAATTCCTTTTTCGCGGTCTTGAAAAGTTGCTCAACTTTAAAAATTCTTTCTAAGTTTTAGTAGTCAGACAGCAATATGTGTTCGTTGGAATAACCCAGGAACTTCTCCTGACTAAATTTACCGTTAATCCAAATACTAAAAAGGCATCCTTTTGTACCCGGACTTCCGGCTAGAGAACGCGCTTTCTACCTTAGACCGTTGGAGCTACGCAAACAGCGAGTGCAGTACAGCCCTCAGAGCCGAGAGTCAAGCTTCGGTCTCGGCAGCCTCTTCGACGTGGACGAGTTCTCCCTTTTTGAATTTAATGATCGCGGCGACATTTTCCAGTGAAGCGATCAGGTTCTCGCCGCGGATATGCCGCACAGTCGCGCCCTGTCGTGCGGCTTCTTCGACCAGGTCATATACAACGTCAGCCACTTCAACCAAAGATTCACCGCAGCAGACACAAGTCTTTTCTTCGAGATGTGGCATCCCGCATTGTGGGCAGACCATCCCAGGCTGGGAGAAATCCTGAGCCACCGCGAGAGTCTGCAGGTTGTAATCATGAGCCGCCGCGATTACGTTCCGGATCCCTTTTACGGCGTAACCATCCTTTTCTAACTCGACCGCGATTTTCCGAACCAGTTTATGCTCTTCTCCCAGTTCGTATTGATTCTCGGCCTGGAGGGCTTTCGACAGGACATCGCTTTCCTTCTCGTGAATTTCGCCCTCGACCACAGCGATGATATTGTCCTGCAGGGTGCGGTTCAACAGCCGGGCCAGATGGTCACCGAGCGGTTTATGGGCCCCAACGACAAGTTTATCGAAATGCCGGATCCTGGAGTGCATTCTCAACGTCTCGGCGGTGGAGGAGAGGTGGAAACGTGTTTCCTCCTCCTTTCTCTGCATCAGGCGTTTCTCCCTTTTCATAAAAGTCTCGAGGAGCGGCTTTCGCTGGACCTTGGTTTTTGTCGCGAAATCGTGATGCTCGACAATCTCACCCATATATACTTCGAACAACCGTGCGTGCCTGGAATCGACAAGGACGAAGCCAATTCGGCAGTGTTCTTCGAGCAGGGCCAGAAGCGGCCGCAGATAGAAATTAGAATCCAAAACGAGGTTGGATTTGACTGCCAGCGGGAGGTAGTAAATCTGGTAGAAATTCTCGACCGCGTTTGAGAATATGGCGATTGATTTATGCTTCGGTGAGAAATTTTCGGCGGAAATGAAGTTTTGAATTCTTCTCAGGCTGTTGTCTGCAATTTCGGTGTACCTTCGGTTGATGGTAAGCCCCTCGAGTTCCTTTCGTGCATTCTTTATCAGATCTTTCGTTTCGATATTCCACACCCCCTTGCTGCGTTCGCTCCCATCAGTATTCAGGTAGAAAGACACCGCGACGCCTTCGCGAGCAGTGTAGTTCACCAAAAGATTGACTTCCTGATGGGTTATCATGCCGTTCTCCCTCTTTGACTCCATTCAATCTAATTCTGGGTTTAGCCAAAGTCAAACATCGCGGGGAGCAACTGTGACGGATTTTCTGCGGTGTGACGCCGCTACGGGAGAAGCCTGTTGAGGGCTTGCAATGTTTGAGACTTTCTTGCAATTTGCACGCTGAAGCTCTTCTGCGTTCATGCCCCCAGGTGCTGGAAGGATTCAAATTCGAGTGGGATCGTCGGTTTTTCTCGTTGAGCGCTTTGGCATCGCAATTGACGAATAGAAAGTGTGCGCGCAAGAGAAAAAAGCCGCAGCGTCCTTATCGCGGCGCAGGACCCCAGGGTCACAGGGCTGATCCAGCAGTATTTGCTGCAGATCGGTTTTGAGGTCCACTGCGAATACAATCTTGACGCTGCGCTTGAGAGGTTGGTCAAGGCGCATGTCGATCTTTTAATAGTTGATGGAGAAATGCCCGAAAAGGTGCTGGGAAATTTCGTCGAGGCCGTCGCCAGGATGAAACCGGGCGTACCGTCGATTGCTGTCGGAATCTCTGAGCACGAAACGCAGGGTAAGAAGCTTTCCGCCTTTGTTTCGGCGTTCATTGAAAAGCCATTCAGTATTTCTGATATCTCGAACTCAATTAAGGCTACGCTACACGCCGGCGTGCCGAAGCAGTCCGGCGCGTAAGCAAGAAACATCCCGTGTGGTGAAGAAACTCTAAACCAAAGTGAGGAGAAAATGGCGTTGAAAATATCGAAGCTTGCCGATGGTGAGATCGCGGTCATCGAACCCAAGGGGGAGCTGATCGGCGGTGACGAGACGGATGAACTCCGCTCCGAAGTGACCAAGCTGTCTGCAGACGGAAACAAGAAACTCGTAGTCGATCTGGGTAAGACGACATATCTGAACAGCACCGCAATCGGGGTCTTGATTTGGGCTCACACCCATTACGCGAAAAACAGCGGCGAAGTCAAACTGGCAAACCTGAACAAGAACATCAAGAACATCTTCGTCGTCACGAAGCTTACGATGGTCTTCGATGTTCGCGACACCCAGATTGACGCTGTCGCAAGTTTCTCGAAAGAGAAGAAATAGTTTTTGTTCAACAAAACATCAACAAAATCCTTCAAAAGGAGGCTTAACTGAAATGAAACAAGGCTTGTTCGCGACGGTTCTAATCATCGTTGCATTTGCTATTTCGTACGTGGTCTACTCGTACTTTCTTCCCGAATTCATCACCAGGGGAGGACCGCTCGTAGTCCTGCTTATCATGCTTTCGATAATGGTTTTCACATACGTTTTCGAACGTATTTTCTCACTCCGCAAGGCGCAGGGCAAGGGTTCCCTCACAAAGTTCCTCAAGGACGTTGAAGACCAGTTAAACAACGGCGACATCAACTCTGCCATCGAAATCTGCAACAAACAGAAAGGCTCGATGGCCAACGTCGTCCGCAGCGGACTGGAGAGATACCAGGAAGTGCTGAAGGACAGCCACATTCAGGCCGAGAAGTATATGTCGGAAGTCCAGCGCGCCATCGAAGAGGCGACCATGCTCGAGACACCGCTTCTGGAGAAGAACCTCATCGTCCTCTCCACGATTTCGTCTATCGCCACGATGGTGGGATTGCTCGGGACGGTTATCGGTATGATTCGCGCGTTCCAGGCACTTGCGCACGCCGGTGCACCGGACGCCATCCAGCTTTCAATCGGTATATCGGAAGCTCTTATCAACACCGCCGTCGGTCTGATCGCGGCCATCACCGGTATTATTGCGTACAACTTCT
>JAJYGB010000011.1 GCA_021785235.1 Bacteroidota bacterium | reverse complement strand
ATCTACTTCAAACCCGCAAATGCTCAAGCCGGGACAGTTGAGTCAGAGCCCGCGGAGCCCTGCAATGCACGTAAGTGGAAGGCGAAGCCTTCAGCCCTTCTCATTTCGTGGTCATCACAAACACGCCGTTCCAATCCTCGGGCGGCGGCTCCAACTCGTACAACCTGGATCTCTCGAGGTACATCTCGGAAGGATAGTCCGCCGAATCGACTGATAGTGCCTTCTCGAACGTCTCCGCCGCGACCCCCCACTCTCTGTTGCGATACTTTGCCAGGCCCGCGCAGTAAAACTCGACAACTTTCTTTTTCTCTTCGCTTATACCGTCCGCGTGGTCGGCAATGAGCTCATATATCTTGACGGGTTTTGTCTTACCTTTCACCACGATCAGGTCGAGCTCGCGCGTGAACACCCTTTCTTTGACGAGTTCGTAGGTGTACTCACTGAGAAGGATGCGCGACCTGTACATTTTGTTGGCGGATTCAAGGCGCGAGGCAAGGTTGACGTTGTCTCCGATTACGGTGTAGTCAAAGCGTTCCTTTCCGCCGACGTTTCCGACTACCATCTCCCCGGAGTTTATACCTATTCTGAAGTTCAGGATGGGTTTCCCCTCCGCCGCCCATTTCGCGTGGAGCACATCCAATCTCCGTGTCATTTCAATGGCCGTCCGGCAGGACTGATAGGCGTGGTCTTTCAATTCAAGTGGAGCTCCCCAGAACGCGATTATGGCGTCGCCGATATATTTGTCGAGCGTACCGGAATGCTGAAAAACAACCTCCGTCATCGAGGTCAGGTATTCATTCAGGTGAGCGACTAGGTCCTCAGGCGCAAGCTTTTCACTTACCGAAGTGAAATTGGCAATATCGGAGAATAATACGCTCATAGTCTTCCGTTCGCCACCGAGCCTCACGAGCTGTGGATTGCTGACAAGCTGGTTCACGACCGACGGGTCAACGTACCGGCTGAACAGCGATTTGATGGCGGTCTTCGCCCTGCGTTCGGAGACGAACTGGTAGACCACTACCGACACGTAACTGAACGAATAAGCAAGCATCGGATAGATGATCTTCAGGACGAGATCGTTCCTGACAAACAATATGAATGCCGCTTCATACGAGACAAACACCACTCCGGCCGTCACAACCAACGGGACGAATATCACGAGAAACATTCTCGAGTGTTTTGCGGACTTGAAAAGAAAGGACGTCATGGCAATTAAGAATGCCCCGAAAAACATTTCGAGGAAATCAGTCATCGCGCCCGAGGGACGGAGGAACTTACCGTCGAGAAGAGTCTCGATCGCGCTCGCGTGAATCTCTACCCCGTACGCGAGGTTGCTGTGCTCCTCATCTTTGTTTTTCATAAACGGAATAGGCTTCAAGTCTCCCGACTCAGGGTATTCCGCGCCAATCAAAACGATCTTGTTCTTGAAGACATCGCTGTCGCGAAGAGAATCGAACGCGTTTATCTGCCCACCGATCGCTGCTTCATCCGTGGTCGTGAACGTTGAGTCGTCGAGCACCGCCCATAGGTCGACGGTTGGGAAACTTCCGGCAGGCCCGGGGTAGTTTATCAGCATCGAAGTCTCATCGTACTTAGGCACTTTGATTCGTCCCAGCTGAAAGAAAGACGAGCTATCCGACGCGAGTGAATTTCCGAGGTTGAGATATCTCGACACCGCCTCGAAGCCGAAAGTGGGGACCATTCGATCCCGATCCACCCCGACTGGAAACTGGACCATCGGCATGTAGCGGCGATAGACCCCGTCAGGGTCGTTCACGACAAAGACCGTGCCGATCGAGCTGTCCGCCTTCAGGAATATGTTATGAAGGTAGTCCCTGCCCTTCAAGACTCTAACGTTGCCGGTAACCGAGATGGTATTCCGGACCGCGAGCACTGTAGAAGGATATTTGCGCAGAGCAGCCGCCAAAGTGCTATCGTCTCCCGGGATGGGCGACCTCGAGTCGAAAAGCACATCGATCCCCACGACCTTCGCGCCCGCGCTGTAAAGATTCCTAATCGCCCGGGCATAATAACTGCGCGGGAAGACAAGAGAATTTGGAAGAGCCTGAAATGACGCGTCGTTTAACGCAACAATGACAACCTTCGAAGTATCGCCAAGTTTGATCGGGCCACGGTATTCAAACCGCGCATCAAGAGTGCGCAACTGAGCGGTCCTCAAAAACGGTACACCGAACGGAATATCTCTGGAAAGCAGGAAGGCCACAGTCGCGGAGAAGATCGCGATTACCACCGGCAATATTAGCTTACGAGTTCTCGAGAGTGTGGTGCCGACGGGTCGCATTTGTTGAATGTTACGCCGAAGCGTGTTAAAAATCCACGGCGTAAATCAGCGAACCCACAAAATCATCAGAGCCGGTTACCGCGAAATAGTTGACATTCAGGTTAATCGATTGACTTTTCGCCACCCTGTAGCTCGCAGTCAGGCCGAAACTGTTTCTCACGAAATCCCCGAAAGTCGGCGTGTAGTTCACGCCGACGCTCAGCCTGTTTTGAAACAACTCATATTGAGCGCCCAGCGTAAGAAATGTGTAATTGAACATCTGTATCTGCTCGGTGAGCGCCATCGCAGTGGTGTCCCTCATTGTGGTCTTATTTCCGTTGAGATTGAAGCCAATCGTGGTTCTGAGCGGCGTCGCGCCGAAATCCGAATTCAGCATGAACATCACATTGAAATTGTTCAGATCAGTTCCGAGCAATACGCGGTCCTTCCGATTGCTGATTCCAAAACTCACCGACACGTTGTGTCTCACGCCGTAGTTGAAACCGTAGCTCGATTCTATGTAGTACCTGATGGTTGTGTTGTCCACCGCGAAAGCCGAATCGACGGCGAGCGAATTCGAGTTGTAGTACGAGGAAAACCCGACGGTGACGCTCGGCAGGGTCGTCATCGGAAAATAGGAGGCCGCGACGTTGGTGTTTACGTAGTTTGTCGTTGCGAACTTGTTATTCTGCAGGTTGTCGAATAGGTTCTCGTAGGAAATCGAAAGAAGTACCTGGTTGCTGAAGAGGCGGGGACGCAGGAAGAAATTCAACCCCCTGATATCGGTGCGGATGAACGGTTGTCCGAAAGAATTGTAGTCCGGTCCTCGATAAACGTAGCCGATCTTCGCGAATGTGTTGAAATAATTCAGGCCCAGGCTGACATCCCACGAGAGTGACGACAGTTTGCTCGGGTCGAGAGGGATCAAGAATTCATTTATTGTTATCAGCTGAGAAAGTGTCGAAATGGGGACTATGTTATTGAGTTGAGTCCCGGCGTCGGAATTCGATATAGAGTCGATGTATGCCGGCGATCGGGTTCCAACAGCGGTATTCTGGTTAAGCATGCTGACCGCGCCTTCAGCGAGGAAGTTTATCCTGTGACTGTCGAAGTTCATGGCGAAGTCGCTGCCGAGTACCAGGTTCTGGTTGGGAGAATTGCCGAAGTTTATGGAGCTGAGCTCGTCAGAGGACTTAAGATAAGTGAAGCCGAGGCGAGCGTGGCTCCCGAAGTCGAAGGACGGACGGATCACAAATAGGTCCCTCGAGTAAGTCCCGTAGTCGACGTTCACAAATGTCGAGTCGTTCAGGCGGATATAGTTCGTGCCCGTGAGCTGACCGATGGAACCAGACGAAACCACCGTGGTGTCGAGATACTGGCCGCCGATTCCCCTGACCGTCTGGCCATAAGCCGCTTCAAGATTAAAAAAACCTAAAGACAATTTGCCTGATGCGCCACGAACACGGAGTCCGTTCATTATCAGCGGACTGAACGTCGGGTAACTGTCCCCCAGCTTCAGGCTGAGCCACGATGTGCCGATCGAAAGCCCGTATCTGTCCTGCGGCTGCCGGTATGACTTCTCTTCAGAAGTGAGATGGAGGTTGGCTCCGAAGTTAACGCCCAGCGCCGTTGCGCCAACAGCCAGGTCTCCCCTGTTGTACCATGTCGAATTGCCACCTAACGTCTCGTTTCTCAGCTCGATCTGCCCTTGTCCCTGATAAGTGAACCCACCTGCCTGCTCTTCTTCACCCGGCGTAAGCACGAAGAAGCTCCATTCAAGGCTCCTATACTCGCTGCCGTCGGATTTGTACAGGACGACCTTCGCGGTATGGATGCCGCGCGAGACAGCCATCGGAAATTTCGAGGGCGAGTAGACTATGATATCGCCGCTTACCACTGCGTCGGCGGTCACGTCAATGCCGTCAAAATAAAGCCTCGTCTTCTTTCTGTCAACGGACTCCGGGGCATAGAGCATAGATGCAGCGATCATGAGGTTATCGAGAGTTAGCTTCTGGTTTCGCTCAGGGCTGATCACAAGAATGTCCTCCTGAGCTTCCGGGGATCTCACGCTTATCCGCACGGGATTTTCCTCGGGGCTCTCCATCGGGTAGGTCTCGGTCGTACCGTCCCGCATGACTAATCGTATATAGACTTCGATGAATGGGCTGAGCACATATCCGGCCGGGACGGTACCATTCAGGGTCATCGAAGATTCGTCGAAGCTCATCTCAGTCTGCTGGAAATCCATCGACAGGTCGTTTCTGTAAAACAACAAGGCCTGCGAAATATTCGAGAGGGTTCGGACTTCCGCCTTCACCGCGACAGGACTGTTCTCAACCGCCTGCGCCGAGGCAGTGAGATTAATTACCTGTCCCTGCTGTGCATATGCACCCCCGAAGAAGAAGAGACAGACTATGGGTATGAGTGAAACTACAGATGCTACTCTCCGCCGCGCACTTCTCCCGCCAACTTTCCTCACGATCCCTCCGACCAACACTGCTCTATGTGATTAAGCTTCTATTACTACTCTTGCTGAGTTTCGATAATTATCTCGTGCATTTGTCCGTCGCTGCCGCGATACTGCATCTTCAATTCATGTTTCTGACCAAACAGGTTATTCAACTGGGACAGCCTGTTCAGGTCATCCTGTGTGGATTTGTGAACGCTAATTTTTCCGTCGCCTGAGGACTCGCCCGTCTCGCCTGCTCCCACGTCGACGGTGTCATTTGAAAATCTGTTTGACAACCGGACGAGGCCTTCGATAATGGTCAGGAAATCTGTCCCATTAATTTGGACCGCAAAGAAACCCTCGGTGCCTCGTATCGAGGCCACGGCGGTGGGAGTCGTGAATTGAAACGGCTTGTCTTTTTGCTTCGCCATATTGAAGCCCACTTCGCCGGTTTTGATGTTTGTGCTGGATGGCGTATTCTCTCCGTAGACCTCCACTTCAGAGCTCGGGCCGACACGGAGTGTGCTCGTGTCGTTGAATTTAATCAGCGCGAAGGCATCCTTTTGCGTCCTAACCACGTCATTGTCATAAATGAGTTCGCCTTTCTTTGCAGATTTCCAGTCTTTGCCACCTTCCGCACTCTTCTCCACGTTGTTCTTTATAATCCAAAAGAGCGCGACGTTTTTTGAATCCGCTTTGAACGCGAGGGACACGGCGAACACGAACAGGGCGGACAACAGTACCATTTTTCTCTTTTTCATCGCCGTCTCCTCATTGAACAATAACGTTGGTTAATTGTGATTTGTTGAGATTCTGTAGAATATCGATCAGCTCCTGCGTGCTGATCGTGCTGCCGTCGTAAGTCGCCTGACCGGTCAACATCTCTATTTTAGCCACAAGGTCTCGGTAATCGGTCCCAGAAAGAAAACTCTTCAGTGCGATTGTCGCCTGATCGTTGATATCACCACCTGACATGGATGTATCCTGGCCTCCGATGGTGAAGCTCCAGATGTCGCTCCTTATACCGCTGCCTCGTGTGGCGGACGACGGGATCTCGACGTACCAATAATAAGTCTTACCGTTCTGCAACAGCCGCACGCCGGGACCGGACGGTGGGTAGTTAAACGAACCCGGAGAGGGCGAACTGGAATTTGGAACGGTAACCCGAAGGAAAGGCACGCCCGACACAACGTCTTCAGGGCTCATCTGGCTCGGGAGTTTCTCATAAACGGAAAGTACCACCGTGTCCACGTTAGAGGACCATTGGAAGTGCGGGAATAGCGTCGTAATATTTCCCTGGTCGATCGGAAGAGCCAGGTCGATCTGACTCGGATTCGTCACCACGATGGTGCCTGTAGCAGGCCGCGAGATTGAATTGTTGTTAACATCCGTACACTCGAGGACAAACTCATATATACCTGCCGGCGCTTTGCCTGTCGCAAGGGCAACGTTTTTCAGCTCGTTTACCTGGTCCGTGTTGTAGTGGGATGTTTCCACACTGAGAGGAGGGTTTTCACCGGATAGGTCAACATTCGTGATGACCTTCATCTGCGCAGGCTGGAGCCAAAAAGGGTTCGTAGTCACGTCAGCGATATCCGGGTATGAATTCCCATTTGCCAGGGTTACGTTGACGGTCAGCCTCAACTTGACCTGAATTGGTGTCGTGGCCAGGGACTGAAGTTGAGCTGTGAACAAGACTCCGGTACTCTGGACATGCTTAAGATCAAGATCGGCAACATATATCTGGTTGTAATTCGGAAGGGTCAGCATAAGGTTGACCTGATCCGTCTCCTGCGCTCTCGCAGACAACGATAACAGCAGCACGCTAAGCGCTAACTGCACCGTATGAAAACGACGCATAACTTCCTCCCTTTTCTCGACTAATTTACGGTTACGGTCGTCACCTGGATGTTGACGAGTATCACGTTCAAATATACCTTACTTCTCACATCCATGCGCCCCGGCGATACACGCAACAGCCCAAATTCCAATCCGGACTCCCTCCTCCCGTCGAAGCGGAAGAGCCGGATCGGCGCAGACACTATGAATTAGAAATGCACAATATCGTTATATATGACAAACGCCATGAATAGGAGAATCAGGGCGAATCCGACCTGCTGCGCGAACAGCTTCACCTTGGTCGGGACTTCTCTCCTGAAGATTGACTCATATATAAGAAAAGCGAGATGACCGCCGTCCAACGCCGGAATCGGAAGTATGTTAAGGACGGCGAGGCTTATGCTTAAGAGCGCCATGAAACCGAGGAAACTCACCAGCCCCATCTCGGCGCTTTGGGTTGCAAGCTGGGCAATTTTTATGGGTCCGCCTATAGATTTCGTGAATGAAACCTGACCGGTGACCATTTGGGAAATTGACCTGATGAGGAGCGAAGTTGCACCGACTGTCTGATCGAAGCCGACCGGAATGGCTGAAAGGATGTTGTAGCTGTACTTCCTTATAGGGCCGGTATACTGAGTTCCAATTTCGATCCCGATCTTGCCGTCGGAGTTGGGCATCACCTGAATCTGTTTCCCTTCCGCACCCCGCTTGATACCGAGCTGTATAAGTTGTCCCTTCTTTTCTTTGACGAGGGACACGACTTGCGTGTTCGTCGCGATCTGCTGGCCGTCAATAGACAAGACTACGTCTCCGCCCTGAATTCCCGCCTTGGCCGCGGGCATTCCGGGAGTTACGGCGCCGATTACAGCATGCATATGGTCCGGGTATATCCCGATTTGCTCATCGGGCTTCACCGCACCCTTGGGTATGTCGACCGTCGTCATCTGTCCCGCGCGATCGACTTGAACGGATAAAGGAGATGCTACATCATCCAGGTACAAATCGGTCTGGACATCTTCCCAGTTCCCGACAGCTTTTCCGTTGACTGCGACGAGTTTATCTCCCTCTTTGAACCCGGCTTGTTCTGCAACAGATTTCGGTTCGACGAATCCGACCGTCGTGGTGGCGTGGAACACCTTGCCGTTGGCCAGGTTGATGCCGTAAAAAATCAGGAATGTCAGGAGGAAGTTCATTATGACGCCTGCGGAGACGACTATCATCCTCTGGTACATTGGCTTTGAACGGAACTCCCTGGGCTCGGGCGGTTTGTCCACGAAATCGGTGTCAAAACTCTCGTCGATCATTCCCGCGATCTTCACATACCCACCGATGGGTATCCAGGACACGCAGTAATCGGTT
>JAJYGB010000632.1 GCA_021785235.1 Bacteroidota bacterium | reverse complement strand
GCTCCGATTTGTCCCCGCGCGCTGGACGGATTTTATATTCACCGTCATAGGGGAGGAGTTCGGGTTCGCCGGCGCGGCCTTCACGCTCCTCATCTTCGGTGCCTTGTTCTTCAGGGGAATCAGGATCGCGGAACTGGTGAAGACGAGATTCGCCAGCCTTGCCTCGGTGGGCATCACTTCCGTCCTCCTCTTCCACGTCTTCATAAATATCGGCATGAATATCAACCTTGCCCCGATAGTGGGCATACCCCTGCCTTTCATAAGCTACGGAGGGTCTTCCATTTTGGCCGATTGGATGATGATCGGGATTCTCCTAAATTTCTACGCACACAGGAAGGAACATTAGAGCATGATTCTTACGGATCAACGGATCCTCGAGGAAATCAAAAAAGGGAACATCGTGATCGAGCCTTTCGACAGGAAATATCTCGGCTCGAATTCCTACGACGTCCATCTCGCCGATACGATGGCCATTTACAGGGATGATATCCTCGATGCGAAGAAACACAATGAACTCGAGCACTTCAGGATGCATGATCATGACGGATTTCTTCTCCTCCCCGGCCGGCTCTACCTGGGTGTAACTCAGGAATATACCGAGACGCACACGTTTGTCCCCTTTCTGGAGGGAAAGTCGAGCATCGGCAGGCTGGGTATAGACATCCATTCCACAGCCGGTAAAGGCGATGTCGGCTACTGCAATACATGGACACTGGAGATCAGCGTGAAGCAGCCGGTCAGGATTTATCCCGGCATGCCGATCGGACAGCTTATCTATTTCGAGATAAGCGGAGAGGTGATGGTGCCGTACAACAGGAAGCAAACCGCGAAATACAACAAGAGGACGAAACGGCCCGTCGAGTCCATGATGTGGAAAAATTTCGGTTCAAAACTGAGCGGCCCAAAATGAGCTTCAGTAAACTCTCGGCGTCGATTGAAAAACGCGGCAGCAACCTCTGTATCGGGCTCGACCCCGCGGTGGAAAAGCTGCCGGAGTTTCTTTCGGAGTACGACGACCCGGTACTTGAGTTCAACACCAGGATTATCGAGGCAACAAAGGATGTCTCGTGCGCCTACAAACTTAATACCGCGTTTTATGAGTCGCTCGGTGAGAAGGGATGGTCGACTTTCGGCGAGACGATCGCTCGCGTGCCGGACGATATCTACGTCATAGCGGACTGCAAGCGGAGCGACGTCGGCAACAGCGCGAAGCAGTACGCACAGACCTTTTTCGATTACTTCGAGGTCGACGCTGCGACTGTCAATCCGTACATGGGATATGACTCGCTGGAGCCGTTCCTGAGCTACAAGGGAAAGGATATCTTCGCGCTGGCCGTGACGTCAAACCGCGGCGCCCGGGATTTCCAGCTCCTCGAATTCAACGGGAAGAAATTTTACGAGATCGTGCTCGAGAAGCTTGCCGAGTGGAATACAAATGGAAATATCGGCGCCGTTGTCGGCGCGACGCAGGGAGACCAGCTCGCCCGCATAAGGAACGCCTACCCACAGCTTCCGCTTCTCGTGCCGGGGATCGGCGCGCAGGGTGGGTCGGTCGAAGATGTGGCGGCGGCAGTCTCCAGCGACGGTGCCCCGGTAATCGTGAATGTCAGTCGTGACATCATCTTTTCGGGCTTTGATGAAAAATTCGCGGACAAAGTCAGGGAGAAAGCGTTCTATTATAGCGCGCTGTTGAAGAGGTAATGAAATATTTCATAAAAAAAAGTCTTAAGTGGCTGACGTTCCTGGTGCTGACCGTGCTCTTCTTCTCGCTGCCGGTCATCATCGAAAGGCGTGACAGGGGGGACGATCTCTACAGGGAACCAGGCTTCGCTGACCCTTCGGCCGGGCTGATGGCGAACGAGTTCCGGTTCGAATTCGATTCCACTTCAGTTATGAGCGAAGTCGCGGGCGATTCTACATCCCTCAGGATGATAACCAGGACCGATACTTCCCAGAAACTCATATACTTATTTGTGAACGGCGAGAAACAGGACATGGTTGTCGTTTCTGATTCGATGACCGCCGTCTTTCCGAGAGTCTATCTGAAACCGGGACAGAACGAGATCGTCGCCGTACTCAGCGACTTACACGGAAAGAGCAGAGTAACAAGGAAGACGAGGATCTTCTCACACAAAAAGATGTAAGATGAGTCAGGGGCTCTCCGAGTTCCAGCTTAAGGAACTCTTTAAGAACAGGAAATTCAATTCGGGGCTGAAATCTGTATCGGGGAAGAAGATTGAGGTCCTGCAAACAGGGGATGTAAATTCGGATACCGGTCCGGACTTCAGGCACAGCCTGGTGGTAATAAACGGCATCACGCTGCGCGGTGACATCGAACTGCACAGGCTTAGCTCAGACTGGTACGCCCACAACCATTACAGGGACCGAAACTATAACTCGGTCGTTCTACACGTTGTTACGGAGTGCGACGATACGCGCGTCTGCGTCACGCAAGCGGGCAGGACGATCGAGACCATTGAGCTGTCTAAGTTTCTCTCCGCCGATTCCTCCGCTTTTCTTGCGGGGTTTGCACCGGAAGAGCGTATGATTCCGCTGCGATGCGCGGGCGATAGCCGCAATTGTCCTCTTGAAGCAAAATTGGGTTATCTCAGGCTCCTCGGCGAAAAGCGGTTTGTCCACAAAGTGAACAAGCTCGAAGAGAGGCTGAAGGATATTATCGAAGAGAACCGCCCGGTGGTTTTCGAGGCGAAACAAACCTATTTCAGGGATTTCTCCGACCTGCACATCGAGCATAGGAAATTCGACGAATCGGAACTTCAGACCGAAAGCTATTGGGACCAGCTTCTTTACGAAGGCATAATGGAGGGACTCGGGTACAGCAAAAATACGGCGCCGTTCAGAAAGCTGGCACGGACCGCCTCGCTCGGCTTTCTGAAGGAACATTCTATGAACGATGAGATGACAATCGAGGCGATTCTGTTCGCAACGGCGAATCTATTGCCCGTGGAAACAAAACAGTTCGACGAAGAGTCGAAGGAGTACTGCGCGAAACTTGAATCGGCCTGGCAGCCGCTGAGAAAGAAATACAAGCGCGAGTATGTCGACAAGGCTGAGTGGTTGTTCTTTAAACTCCGCCCCCACAATTTCCCAACGATCCGGATCGCCGGAGCAGCGATGCTGCTCGCGAAGCGAATCATGAATCAAACGGCCGGTGAGCTGATCAAAGCGCAATCAAAAAAGGACGACGCTGGTTTCCTCGAGGCCTGGAGGGAGATACTGATTGTCCCCTCACGGGGCTTCTGGACGCGTCATTTCGTCTTCGGCACCCCCGCCTCCGCGGAAGTAAGAATGCTAATCGGTGCGGGGCGGTCAGAGGAGATAATAATAAATACCGTCCTGCCGTTGACTTATCTGCGTGGGAGGATCTTTCATGACAACCAGCTGCTTGAACGGGCGATGAGGATTTACGGGGACCATCCGCCGACCGCGGATAACATGATTACTCTCCTGATAAAGGAGAGCCTCTTCGGGGGCGATAACATGATTGCGACAGTGATGGCCCAACAGGGCGCACTTCACCTATACCGCACTCTCTGCTCGGAAAAGCGCTGCGAAAGGTGTAAAATCGGCAGGTCTATCTACCGCAAGACCGCCGCCTGAATCCTATTTCTTGTTGAGTTCTTGAAGCATCGACGCCGCCACGGTCTTCAGTGAATCGTCATCCTCATCCCGCTTCGGGATCGAGGGAATCACGGTAAGCTGCTCCTTGGCTTTCTGGTCCTCGTCGTTATTGATATAGGCCTTTGCCAAGTCGAGGCGGAACATCACGAAATTTGGATCTAGAGAAACGGCTTTCTGGAAGAACTTGATCGCGTCGTCGATATTTCCCCAGGCCAGGCCAAGGGGCCAGCGGAACATCTTCGGTTTCTCGGCGAGCTTGGCGTGGGTCCTTCCCAGGACATAATAGGCTATCGCGTTGTTCGGGTCGAGAGCGATCGCGCTTTCACAATCATTCCTGACCTGCTTGACGATCGACCCGACGCTGAAAACCCCCTTGAAAAGGGCAATCTTCCCGTCCGCCACCGCGCGGTACGTGTAGGCCATGGAGTTCTTTGGATCCGCGGCCACGGCGCTGTCAGCGTAATCGTAAGCCGTGTGGTATACCTTAAGCTGTGCATCCTTTTCGTCGTCAGTCGCGACGGGCATGTGGTCCGCAATATGCGTCTCCACCCGGCACAACCTCCAGAGTACTTCCGCGTTGTGCGGAAATTCCTTGTCGGTGTTGAGGAGGATTTCGAGCGCGCCCTTGTTATCGAACTTGTTGAAGAGCTCGTCGCTCGTCTTGAGCATGTCCTGAAGGTTTGGCGAGGAGAATGCGGCAATCGAAAGTGCCGCGATAGCCAGTGTGAGAAATTTCATTCGGGCCTCCGTCCTTTCTTGTGAGGATCAGTCGCCGAGCTGGAGCCGCCTGATTTCATCGCGCAGTTTGGCGGCCTTTTCGTAGTCCTCTCGGCTGATTGCTTCTGTGAGTTCCTTTTGAAGTTGCTCCATCTTGGATTCTTTTGTGTAAGCCGGCGACCGCTCACGGTTCTTCTTGGTCCTTTCGCCTTTGCCCTCGATTCCCTCATCGCCCTCGTCGGTGTCCGGGACAGCCCCGGCTTCTTCCATCACCGATTCAGCGACAAAGATCGGGGCACCGAACCTTATGGCGATCGCGATCGCGTCGCTTGGCCGGGCATCTATCTGGTGGCTTACTGCATTTCCTTCCACGTTGAGGCGCGCGTAAAACGTCCCTTCGCGCAACTCGCTTATTAATACGTCGGAGAGTGTGTTGCCGAGCGAATCCAGGACGTTCCTCACAAGATCGTGCGTGAGCGGTCTCGGGGGCTTGATCCCTTCGAGCTCGAGTGCGATTGCCTGTGCTTCAAATTGTCCTATAATTATCGGAAGCCTCCGCTCTCCTTCTGTCTCTTTCAGTATCAGAGCGTATGCCCCCGGGCTCGATGGACTCGGCGAAAGTCCGAGTATGTCTACCAACACTTTATCCAATTAGCGTTCTCCTCGTTCGTCGTCAATTTGGGGAATCGCTCAGTCTTTTCCAAGAGCCTTTTTAAGTTCGATTGTGAGTTCCGGGACTACTTCGAATGCGTCACCGACAATTCCGTAGTCGGCAACCTGGAAAATAGGCGCGTCTTTGTCCTTGTTGATAGCTACGATGTACTTGGAAGACGACATCCCGGCCAAATGCTGAATCGCGCCGGAGATGGCAACCGCGACGTAGAGCGACGGCGAAACCGTCTTTCCCGTCTGTCCGACCTGATCGTCGTGGGGTCTCCATCCCGCGTCGACAACCGCCCTGGACGCGCCCACCGCCGCACCAAGCACATCAGCCAGACTTTCCACGATGTTGAAATTCTCAGGCCCGCCCAATCCTCTCCCGCCGGAGACTATTATGTTCGCTTCTGTCAAATCGGGCCTGCCGGCCTTCGCTACCGATATGCCTGTCACGCGCGACGCGAAGTCGGAGTCCTTCAAATCCACAGCAATCTTCTCGACCGGTGCGGGAGAGCCGTTCGGCGCGCCGGGGCTAAAAACGTTTGGCCTCAACGTGAAGACTTTTTTCGGCGAGTTTATTTTCATGTCGATGAGTCCCTTGCCCGCGTAGACAGGGCGCGTCGCCAGAACGGAGCCGCTTTCGGCCTTGAGAGCAATGCAGTCCGCGGCCAGGCCGGCCTTGAGTTTTGCCGCGACTCTCGGCGCCAGGTCCTTGCCCATTGCGCTCGCCGGGAAGATCACAACGTCAGCCGACACAGATTCGGCAACAGACGCGATAACCTTCGCATACGCCGTTGCGGAGTATACGCCAAGCTTTTCGTTTTCGACGACGTGGACTTTCTTTATCCCGTAGCTGCCGAGTTCCGGGGCAATCCCTTCGACCCCTTTTCCGATGACGAGCGCTACGGCTTCGCCGCCGAGTTCTCCGGCCAGACGCGACGCGGCGTGCGCGGCTTCAAATGCGACTTTCTTGAACTTGCTCCCGGCTCCTTGAGGGCCGTGGCTGGTTTCCGCAAATGCAATTATCTTCATTTCATTTCCTCGATGCTTAGATGATTTTTGCTTCTTCGTGAAGGAGTTTGACAAGTTCCGGAACGGCGCTCTTGTCCGTCCCGAGTATCTTGCCGGGCTGCTTCGCCGGCGGCTTTCTCATAGCCACCACTTCGGTCAGTGACTCGGCCGCCGAGGGTGTGATTTCCTGTATCGGTTTCGACTTCGCGGCCATTATTCCCTTCAACGAGGGATATCGCGGTTCGTTCAGACCTTTTTGCGCCGTGATGACGCAGGGGAGCGTAAGCTCCACGGTTTCCTTGCCACCTTCAATTTCTCTCTCGCAAACCGCTTTCCTGGCGTTTTCATCCACATCGAGCTTTACGACCACCGACGCGGACGGCAGTCCGAGCATCTCGGCAGCCATTGTCCCCACGGCCGAATCGTCGTAGTCTATCGATTGCTTTCCGAAGAAGATCATATCCGCACCTGTGTCCTTGAGCGCGGCCGCTATCATCGAAGCGACCGAATATGAATCACCGGCGTTGTCTGTTTTAATGTGAATGCCTTTGTCGCCGCCCATCGCAAGAGCTTTGCGGATGACTTCCTTGTTCGAGTCGCCGCCGACCGATACGTAAGTGACCTCTCCGCCGGTCTTGTCTTTCAACTGCAGCGCTGCTTCGATCGCGAATTCATCATAAGGATTGAGGATCAGGTTGATCTCGGAGCGGTCAATGGTTTTGCCGTCTTGACCTACTTTGACTTTGGTTTCTGTATCCGGGACCTGGTTGACACAAACGAAGAGTTTCATTTGTTACCTCTTTCAGGATTTGTGGTAAGTATATAAAAATTTACGGTCAGAGGTGAAGAACTTCAAGAGAAGAAGCGGAGGCCGGTACGGGATGACGCCCCCATTGTCCGAAGTCCGATCATGAGGAGGCGGCTGACCGCCACTATCGATGTAACGGTCACCGTCCATTTTGCTAGTTCATCGATAAAGGCCCCTTGTAAACCAGCTTCAGCCCCCAGTCCTCATCGTCGGGGAAATTCGGGAGCATGATGATCCCGATCTTGCTCGACACCAGCGTTCCGTCTCCGACGTTTTGCCACGTGCCGTCGCGCGGGTTGAACCATTCCGCCTTGTACACGCTGTTGAGCCTCGCGCCGCGAATCTGGGACTGCGGGCACTCTTCTTCGAAATAGGCCAGGAAGATATCCTTATCGGGAGTGCGCGCGCAGTATGCCCAGCCCCGGTAGCCGAGTATGATGGGAGTCTTGTTCGGAGAAACAAGGTCGGCGATCGGAACGAGATCCTGGTAGCGGTTGCCGATTGAGAATGCAAAAGTTCTGAGATACTGCATCTCGGCACCTGAGCGCCATTGGAACGCGTCCCACATGTGAGTAGGCGCGGAGGACTCGATGTCGGCGCCCCAGATACCTTCGGCACCGTAGACATGTCCGGCGAATCCGCCTGAGAGAAAGCTTCCGTAAATGCCCGACCTGACAAATGCGTTGTCAAGCTTGCTTCCTCCGGTCGCGCCCAGTTTGTAATTTGCGGCACCAGGTCCCCGATCATCCTTGTAGCCGGCGTAGTACGGCTCGCCGTTCAGTGCGGGCTTCGGGTCCTTCAAATTATAAATTTCCGTTAGATACCAGTAGTTGTTGTGCTCACGCATGTTGCCGATTTGTTGGAGCGTGACCCACGAGCTGTCGCCCCAGTTTTCAAGCGTGGACGGGTTCGCATTTGCCGAAAGCAAAGTACCGAATGGAGGAGGGCCGAATTTTTTGAAGACCTCGTGTATCGCAGCGGTATAATCGGCGGGACTTACCGTCTCATCTATAATGTCCAGGTGTATGGGGCTAAGGACGTCGTTGTTGGCCTGGTACCGCGCCCAAATGTATTCGATGAACCGCGCGTAAGAATCGGGCCAGCCGTAATATTTGTACCAGCATAATCCCGCGTCG
>JAJYGB010000056.1 GCA_021785235.1 Bacteroidota bacterium | reverse complement strand
AGGACATACCGATACTCGTGAGGTGTTTTATCGAACGGCTCTCGCACGAGCTTGGGAAAGAGACAGAAGACATCACCGGAGGGGGCCTCAAGCTGCTTATGGGGTACAACTGGCCGGGCAATGTCCGCGAACTCGAAAACGCGGTCGAGCGGGCCATGGTGACGTGCAAGAACAAAGTGCTGACGGAGGAAGACTTCGGATTCCTTGAAGAGAACGGCTCTAGGAAGCAGGTTTGGAATGTGCCGAACAATGTGCCCCTGGAAGATGTGGAGAAACAGGTAATACAGGCGACGATCAAGCGGACTCAGGGAAATATAAAGGAAGCCGCGTCGGTGCTGGGGATTGACAGGTCGACCCTGTATGAGAAGATTAGGAAGTATGAGATAGAGAGGTGACTCTCGGGTCACAACCTTGCGAAGGTTCCAAGACCTTCGCAAGGTTATCGGCTAAGGTTCCAGAAACGTCTCTCCCAAAATACCGTCCCACTTGACGCCGGGGTAATTTGCCGGCAAGTCTTCCACGAGTTCGCCGCCGTCTGCCAGACTGACCTCCATTCTCCCTGCTGTGAGAAGCGTCTCAAGCCGTTCGATTTCCCTCATAATCCATGGTCGGATCTCCGAGCCTTTCAGTAGATGCCGAAGGTCACAATCATTTCCCGGTTTCACTTTGAGGTAGAAGCCCGAGTCCCGTCCCCCGACTGCAACAACTTCACCCTCTACAGGCGAAAGCACTCGGACTTTTAATTCGCCATTCCCACCCGAAGTGCCGCTCCGAAAAAACCAGCCAGTTCCATTTACCGCAACCACGGTTCCGATTGCGGGAAGTTCCGGCTCCGCGACTCCGCCAACCACGCGCTCCCCGAAATCGTCGAGTCCGATTGCCAGCGTTCCGTCGCTCTCCTTCCGCACCCACGTGTGCCCGCGGTGGTACAACCGGCCGGCCGGCATGTCGAGGCCGAAGATCGAGTTGGCAACCTTGCGAAGGTTGCCAGACTCAGGTGAATCGGAGGCATCGGTGAGGCGCGAAACCATCGCAAGGTTAGCGTGCAGCTTGCAAGTCCGGCAATCAAACTCGTTCGGACAAACACGGTGGTTCAGCTCACCAGTGAAGACATGCCGGCAGCTTTTCGCGAAGTCGGGAAGCTCGTTGAAATCGACGTGCCACTTGATCTCATCTATGTGATTTGATCTCAGATCGCGGATGGCGCGGGCCCCAGCGACTCCGAATGTCGCGAAGATGATTGCCGCCACGGCATAGAATGCAGTCAGGAAAATTACGTTTCCCGTCTGCCACGTAAATCCATAAACCCACGGAAGCATTTTGCACCTTTACTCAGTTTGAGTCAGAGAATCTAAATAAGTCAAAATCACGGTGGCCGGCTCTCATGATCCTTGATTCAGTAATTCTGTCTCTTGAGGAAACAGCTTCAGGTATCTGAATGAGAACGAGTAGATGATAACTCCATACGCGACCACGAAAAGAAATGTCGCAACCTCCTGCCAGCTTGGCAAGTAGGTCATGAACGTGTCGAAAGCCAGTGTCGGGAGTGCCAGCGTTTGTATCGTCATGACAAATCTATTCAGGAGTATCCCGCAGCAGACGAGAAACGAGGAGAGAACGAGCCAGCCTATTTTAAGCCTTTTGCTCCCGATCAAAAGGAGCAACGCGGGGACCAACCCGAAGAGTATAATCTCGGCAAAAAGGATCCATATGTCGAACGGTCCCCAGACGAAGAAGCTCATCCCTGACAACCCAAGCGCCGGCGCTGTCTTGTTGAGCCATATGAGCGTGTCGATGGATTTCAAGAGGACGTAAAATATCAGAAGGACGCCGGAGATTCTCGCGAGGAGCCTGTACACATCATCCGTTGCCAGTTTCTTCCCGCTCAACCTGGAAACGAGCCGCGTTGTAAGTATGATGAAAGCAGGTCCCGCGGCGGCGGCAGAAATTATGAACAGGAAGAACGTGGTCGGCCAGATGGCGATGCCTTCCCTGAACGCGAACGGCCGTCCCTGCAGCACTCCATACAAACCGCCGAGCGAGCCCTGATGGAAGAACGAAAGGAAGGTGCCTACCCCTGCGAGTATCGGCATGACCTTGTGGAGCTCAAACTCGAAAACAAGAAAGCCGGGGACCTCCCTGAGCTTCTTGTTCTTCAGAACCAGCGGAGCATATTCGATTGTAAGAACAGCGAGGTAGCATGTGATGCAGAAGGTCACCTCCGTGAGCATGGAATGTACGTTGGGGTGCCAGAACGTGAACCATGCGCGGAGGGGTTGTCCGACGTCGACCATCAGCACAAGGATCGCGCCGCTGTAACATATGAATCCGAGGACCACCGCGCTGTTTATCACAGCTCTGAGCTCGTGTTTCTTCAATATGTACACGAGGAAGCCGGTGAAGAACGCGCCCGCTCCGAGAGCGATTACGGCAAGGTCGAGAAATATCCAAAGCCCGAACGCGAACCTGTTGTCCATGTTGGTCTGGTTCAATCCCTTCGAGAGGCAGAGGTAAATCGCATACGCCCCGATTGTCAGCATGAGCGTCCATGGAGCGATCCAAATAGTGAATCTTCCGAACGACGTGCGCCGGACACCGCGTGCAATCAAGTGACTATCCATCAATGAGCCCCCTATTTCCATTCCAACAATCCACTATTCCAATACTCCATTCTTCCTGCTTGTCGCTATATCGCTCTTTGCCAGTTTTCTAACCCAATCTCTCTCGGAAAGGTAATACACCTTCGGACCGGTCCCTAGATTCTCCAGAAGCCTGAAACTGTTATGGTCCATCGATAGCCGATGCACTTCAGACTTTTCGTCGATCAGATCTCCGAATGTCATAGCCTTCGCGGGGCAGGCCTCCACGCATGCCGGCACGTAATCGGCGGGATCTATCTCTCTCTTTCCTTCGGCGGCCGCTTTTGTCCTTGCCGCCTGGAGGCGATGGAAACAGAAGTTGCACTTCTCGACCACACCGCGCATTCTCGGCGAGACGTCGGGATTCAACGCCTTCTCCATTCCATTCGGCCACACGGGGTCCCACCAATTGAAATACCTCGCATGGTAGGGACAAGCCGCCATGCAATACCTGCAGCCGAGGCATCTCACCGGAATCTGGCCGACGATGCCGGTAGCCGGGTCAACCTCGACCGCTTTCTGCGGACAAACTGAAACGCACGGAGCGTGGTGTTCACATTGCTGGCATGAAATCGGAAAGAACACCGACTCGTTCTCGGGAAAGTTCTTCCCGTTGTCTGCTTTGTAGACCCTCATAGGGGTTATGCCGGTCCTGTCGTTTGAACTGATGGGGCCGGGCGGAACGTTGTTTTCTACGGCACATGCGACCATGCAAGCCCCGCAGCCTGTGCAACGATCGAGATCAATAATCATTCCGTAGCGTGCCTTGGACAATTTATGCTTTGCCTCTGCTACGACGGGAAAATTTCTGCTGTTGTCATTCGCCATGTCGAGTCACTTTCTATTCTGCAAATGTCTAACACGTTGTTCTCGTATCGAGCTTCCACGCGGTCGAAACTTCCGGGCGGCGGGCCGACCGGCGCTTCAAGTACGCCGGGCATTATCGCGGGATCGAAACGTACTTTCGCATTAACCGAACCAGATTCCGTCCTGACCGTTGCCCTGGCGCCGTCTGCAAATCCATTCCTTCTTGCGGTTTCCGGGTTGACTGAGACGGTGTCCGCGGGTGTGCGCAGGTCGGATTCCCTGTACAGCTTGCTCATCATCGAATTCTCCTGAGCGATCGTCCCGATGCCTCGCGTGCCGAGGGGAAGAAGAATAAGTTTGCCGTCCCCCGGGGCGCGATCTGCGATCGCCGCGAGCTGCTCGAAATTTGAATCTGCCCCGCCGAGGAAAGAATAGTGCGCCGAAGATATTCTAGCGGGTTCGTCGTCAAACCAGCATCCTCCATGCTCCAATATTTCGGCGAACGTGGTGAGCGAAACGGCTGACAATTTGGTGGATTTGCCCGAAGCCGCGTCGAAAACCTTTCCGCGTTGTTCCGAATGAATCCGTTCGATCCGTGTCCGCAACAGCTGTTTCATGCCCATTGACCGCAGTACAGGATCGGGATGCGTGTGGATGGCCGCGTCAAGTCTTCTGACGAAATCAAGCGGTTGAATTGCCTGAGCCGGTGCCGAAGCGATCGGCTCAGATATGCTGTAGGAAGCTGAAGAAGAGCTTGCGGGAGTCGGCGAGTCCCCGGCGGCTTCCATGTAGGCCGGCGACGGAAGGAGGTAATCGGCGTGGCGCGCGGCTCCCGCAAGATGTGAAGATAAACTTACCACAACTGGACTCTGCGTCCTGAGCTTCCGGCGGATTGCGGTCCAGGGCAATGCGTCTCCTGAGTCGGCACCGTCAATTATCAACAGCCCGATTGAATGGTCCGGAACATCCGCCAATAATGTCTCGGCGGCGAGCCTAACGTGTTTCTCGAACGGTCCCGGCAATTCGCGAGGGGCGGCCAGCCCTCCTTTCGCTCCGACGGCACCGACCAGGATGTTAAGACCCATGAAGGCCAGCTGTTCCACGAAACTGAACGGACCCGCGGCGGAGTTCCCGCCAAACATGATGACCGAAGGTTTTCTCGAGGCAAGTTCGCTGGCAATTCGCGTGATTCTCTCCGCTGAAACGCCGGTCTTGCCGGACACTTCGGAGGGTGAGTATCCGCGGACGAGATCTACAAAGGAGTGCCCGGACCGGTTATGGAAATCTCCCGAATGCTCTGCAAGTTTGGCTAGGTCGCACAACTTCTCGCTGATCATCACGTTTGCCAGCCCGAGCGCGAACACCGTTTCGGTTCCCGGCCTAACTGGTACCCATTCGTCCGCGAGCTGAGCGGTTCTCGAATGCGCCGTCTCGACCTGAATTATCTTAAGCCGTTCGTTCGGAGCCCCGCACCGCGCCTTCGAGATGCCCGAGAATTGTCCGAGCGTCCCCCAGCCGTCGAGCAAAGGGCTTCCGAAACTTAGAATCGTCCTGGCATTTTCAATATCGTATCCGAACGTCAGATCGCCAGTCCGGAGCACGGAGCCCGTGAGGTTTGCGGTGATGCCATCCGATATCTCCGGAATCATATATACACTGTTTCCCAGGCCGGCCAGGAACTTCCGGTATACGTAGGACAGCATTCTCTTCGGCTGCATATCGAGTATAGCGACCGACCCAGGGCCCCCGAAAGCGATTGACTTCGACAGGTCGGATATCGCCTCCTCCATCGATATCGGGACCATGCGTGTGCCGCCAACTTCCTGTGCCCTCTTATATGGTTGAAGAAGACGTGCGGGGTGATACCTGAGAATATGGCCGGCGAGCCCCATCGCGCAGAGTGAGCCGTCGTTTACGGGATGGTTCGGTACTCCCGTCAGGCTCACCGGTCGGCCCCCGACGCATCTGACGCGCACACCGCACGCCGCCGGACAAAGAGAACAGGTAGTGTACTTATAACTGGTTTTGCCGTTCGGGGGAACCGGTGTCCACGACCAGTTCTGCGTCCACTTGGCTGAATCGTCGAGTAACTTCCATGGTATCGGTGTCAGCATCATTCCGAGCGCTGAACCGCCTATGAGCTTCAGCCAATCACGGCGCGATATTCTATTCGTCATTCGGAACTCCGTGTTCTCAGTAAGATCATTTGTGACAATCTATGCAGCTTTCGCTGACGCCCCGCTTGTGGTGGCAACCCGCGCAATCATCCATGCGCATACCGGATGAAGCAGTCGAGGGAGCGTTCAACAATGTTTTCCCGAGCACATCCAGGCTGTATCCGCTGATCCTGCTGAAGCGGGCGGGCCTCAGGGTTTCGGTGTATGCATGGCGGAAGTGACATGACTGACAATCGAGCCCCGCGAGCTTGACGTGAGTAGCGTGCGAGAAGTAAACGTTCTTGGGTTGTCGGGAATAGGTGACCCACGGGATTTCCTTGCCGGTTCTTATGTAATCTTTCACCAGCTTCTCTTCGTCGTCGGAAACCCCGATAGGCCGCGAGTGGCAGGCCGCACATTCTTCCGTCGCCGGTATTCCGCAGAACCTTCCGTCGCTATCGTAGGTGTGGCAGTCCGCGCAAGTCAGCCCGATATTATCGCCGGTGTGTGATTTGTGGCTGAACCGGATAGGCTGGTCAACAGATTTGTAAATCAGAAAAGGGAATACAATCCAACCGAAGAGCACCATCGCGGCAATTCCCAGAAGGAATGCAGGCTTGCCAAGGCTCTTGTCTTGTAATTTGTGTGCGCCATTCGGAGAGGTGTTCGCGGAGTTCATGTATTCCCCTGATTGTTTTCATCTGTGTCTCTTAAGGTTACGATCCTGTTCGCGGTGAAAAGAATTCGTTGTAAAGAAGGAGTATCTCTTCCTTGCTGAGATAACCGAGGATATTATCGGTGAACATGCCGCCGTCTGCCATGAGACGCTGGCCTTTGCCGTGCTTATCGGCGGATCTTTCCTGAACAAACTCAGTCAACCTTCTGGTCTCTTCCTGCATCCATGACTTCGCCCGCGTCCCGTTAATCAGGCCTCGTTTGAAGGTAGAGCCATCCGAGCTCTTAAGAGGCTTATCCGCATTTGTTGCAGGCTTGCCTTCGAAGAGCCAGCCAAGTGTGTATGGATCGGAAGCGATTCTGCCGGGCTCTGCCCTCAGGTGAGTGTTGATCGACGAGACGGTCATCTTGCTCGGGAAAATCATCTGGAAATCGACACCGCCGACCGTCAGGCTGACTGCGGGGTTATGCTCGCTGCCGGAGGTCGCGAAGGTTAGCTTGTCGACCTTTCCCAGGACTTTGGCGAGGAATGCATCTATACCGATATGGCATGTTCCCTCTTCATCCACATCCGCCCACATGTGGTTTGGCGAATAGAAGAGCCAGCCGACCGTCTGAATCCCATCCACAAGCCAGTACCCACTGGCATCCTCTTCGTTAGGATCAATTTCGGGAGCGATGACGTCATGAGGAGTCAGCAACTTGGGATTTTGCATTGTCATCAGAAGCTCGCAGTAGCGGTGACTTGAGGTGCCGCAGCGAGTGAGAGTCGGATCGCTGTACGGTACGTATTTTATCACGGAAGCTGCGGAGCAATACTGGGTAAGTGACTCCTGCAGGAAAGGGCAGTGGTCCTGACTTGGAAGATCCTCTAAATGCTGCTTCGCCGATGGGCAAGCAACATACGCCGGGGAGGAGCATCTCTCATCGCTTTCGTCTCTTTGGCTGCGCACGATCAATTTCTTGAATTCTGATGCGCAGCAGAACTTCACCTGGGCCTCTCTCAGGAATGGGCATCTCATGAGACTTCACCGGGTTTTTCTAGTGATCTCATTGCGCTGTTCCTACTTTCTGCCTTTGTGATTCTTGTCGGCGGGCCCATCGGCCTTTGGGACGCTTTCGATCCCATCCTCGGTGACGACTAGCATCTCGTCTGAACCGAGCTTCTCGCCTCCGTCTGCCATCGTTACACCGAGGCCGGTGATCACGAACGCGTGGTCATCCGCTTTCTCGGTTGCCGCTGCTCTAGCTCTAACGCGTTCCCTGATTTCCTTGAGCACGGCATAACCGATAACCAGAATGCATGACAACGTGACCAGTCCGAGTACAAGATTGGTGACGTTTAACCAGAAGACTTCATCATAAGCAAACACTTTAAACCTCCTTTTGCCAGTACGCGCCCCAGACCAGCAGTCCGAGACCGACGTCCGAGGTTGAACTTTCCTACATCTAGTACCTGAAAATTACCTTTCAAGTGTAATAGCGCAACGAATGTGCCGAAGAGCGCGATGAGCACACAGGTTTAGCACAACTCCCTGATATGCGGTTAAATATAAACTCGGCCCGGTGGTTGCAAGGCGAAAAAGAGATGCCCCGAGTGTGGGATTAGACTACACGAGGGTGGGAAAATTAGACGGCGAGCGCATTCAAAGGATCAGGTCGGGAAGTTCGAGTTCAGGAGATACCCGTTTTGCCGTCCCCCTTTTCATTGATTCGAAAATAACACAGCCATA
>JAJYGB010000442.1:542-8073 GCA_021785235.1 Bacteroidota bacterium | reverse complement strand
GCTCAATCTTGACATCGCGACCGTCAAACTCCTCAACGGAGATGTTTCCAATCTCCGTATCGAGAAGTATCAAGCCACCTGGCTTCAGACTTATGTTTTTCTGTACTATTTCTGTGCTAACCCTCTCCATATACTCGGATGAAACCGCGGAGCCGCCGGGCTGATTGAAACCCGCGTGCGTCCCGAAGAGGAGCATTGACTGAGCCAGGATGGCGAGAAACATTCCATTCATGACTTTTCTCCTTTCTTTGTGATTTGTACTACGTCGGATGTTCGCTTAAACGATTCGCATACATTAGCATCCTTACGGTAAGCGGATAGTTAAGTTTCATTGAGAGAGTCTTCTCGTCAGATCGGGAAAACAAGCATGGAAACAAGTCATTGCGAGGATCACTTGGAATTGAAATTGTGTCCGATTAGCTTTGTTACCGTTAATTTAGTTCGAAGATGCATGCATTGGGGAACAAGATGAAAAGAAGATCATATCGCATCAGGAAAGTGGGTTCTCTTAACAATCTCAAACTCACTGACGAAGAGATTGGGAATCCGATTGGCAATGAGGTACAGGTCGAGGTGAAAGCGATCGGCCTCAACTTCGCCGACGTATTCACGATATTCGGGCTGTATAAGGCCGCGCCGAAAGAAGATTTCATACCGGGATTGGAGTTCAGCGGCATTGTTTCGGCTGCTGGAAACGCCGTGGACGATATAAAAGTTGGCGACAAAGTAATGGGCTCAGTCAGGTTCGGCTCATATACGACACATTTGAATATTGACCGTCGGTATGTGACGGCGCTTCCAGAGGGATGGACATTTGAAGAGGGCGCATCGTTCATAGTCCAGGCTCTCACCGCGTACTACGCGCTTGTGCCGCTCGGCGGTTTGAAAACCGGCCAAACAGTATTAATTCACAGCGCGGCGGGCGGCGTGGGAATTTATGCCAACCGTATCGCGAAAAAATTCTCGGCATACACCATCGGGACCGTTGGAAATCCTTCGAAGGTCGATCTCTTGAAAGCGGAGGGATACGACGACGTAATAGTACGGAACGGGCAATTCAGGAAACAGCTTGCCGGGAAATTAAACGGCAAACAACTTGATATCGTTATGGACGCGGTCGGCGGCAGAGTGCAGAAAGAGAGTTTCGATTTCCTCACCACTACCGGGCGAATGGTCGCATATGGCCTATCGCAGTTCGCGTCGCCGGGCACGCGGCCAAACTATTTGAAACTTGCGCTGCAGTATATAACCATGCCGAGGTATCATACCCTTACGCTCATCGAGTCTAACAAAAGCATTCTTGGATTCAATCTTATTTGGCTCTACGACAGAGTCGATATGCTCAGGGCTATGGTCGATGAGATACAGGCGCTCAAACTCAAGAAGCCGTTTGTAGGATCGGTATTTACCTTCGATGAACTGAAGGATGCGATCAACGCTTTTCAAGGTGGCAAGACTACAGGCAAGGTCGTAATCAAAGTTTAACGGGCTATTCCAAAAACACCCGCGAAAAGCCCGCTTCAACTTCCGTACTGTTCGAGCATAGCGCGTTCCGAATTTTCCGAAAACGCGGGTCAATTTGCGCACGCAATTCACATCGGTTATTTTGTTGTGAAAATTCCTCGGAGAAAGAAAATTGAGCACGAGCATTTTTGCAGGCGACACGTACGAGACAGACGATAAATCGCCGCGGGCGCTTCTTGACAGGATGGCTTTGAACACGCGAGTATATTTTATGGCCAAGTACATCGGAATCGTGTTGAGAACGCGGCGAGAAGCTCTCGACGGCATCTACGACACACAGCACTGGATTAATTCATCTGAAGATATTTTCAGACTGATCGAGAGATGCGGCGGAAGATTTCACCTAACCGGACTAAACAATATTCGTTCGGGCCAAGAGCCGATGGTTTTTGTCGGCAACCACATGAGCACCTTAGAGACGATGACCCTTCCATGCATCATCGCCCCGGAAAGGGATGTGACATTCGCGGTGAAGGACAGTTTGGTCCGTCATCCATTCTTCGGGGCGGTCATGCGATCCAGGAACCCGATAGTCGTCGGAAGGGAAAACTCGAGAGAGGACCTCGCTGTCGTCTTAAAGAAAGGACAGGAACTTCTTTCGGCGGGAACGTCGGTGATAATTTTTCCTCAGAGCACACGCATGGTCAGGTTCATTCCGGAGAAATTCAATTCGCTCGGAGTCAAGCTCGCGGCCGCCGCGAAAGTCAAGGTCGTGCCATTCGCAATAAAGACCGACTATTGGGAAATTGGGAAAGTGGTGAAAGACCTCGGGAAGATCAGCCGCCACAAACCGATCTACATGGCGTTCGGCGAACCTTTCGAAGTTACCGGGACGGGAAAGAAAGAGAATTCAAAGATAATAGATTTCATAAGTTCGCATCTGAAAGAATGGGGCGGAGAAATCGCATAGTCTTCCTTCCGTGTTCCCTGTTCCGAATTTTCAAATAGCGCACCGCCTTCTTCGCCTTTACTTTTTCCTATAGAACTGCGACACCGCCGGCACGAGATATTCCTCAAACGCCCTTTTGAAATCATACTCCGGGTTCCAGCCCCAGTCTCTTCGCGCCCGGGAGTCATCGACGTCCGCCGGCCATGAGTCAAGAATCGCCTGTCTCTTCAGATCAGGTTTGAAATTCACAACGGCATTGGGGAAAGCCTTTTTCACTTCCCTCTTTAGTTCCCCTGCCGACGGGCTGAAGGAGCCGACGTTGTAAATCTGCGTGGTCAGGTTCTCTTTTGGTGCGGCTTCGAGAGAGAGGAGCGCTCTCACACCGTCGGGCATTGCCATGAAAGGTATCCTTGTGTCTTCCCTCACAAAACAATCGTACGCCTCCCCCTTCGCCGCCTGGTGAAGCATTTCCGGCGCGAAGTCGCTCGTCCCCCCCGTTGGGAGCGTTACCGCGCTTATCAAACCGGGAAATCGCACGCACCTGAAATCCACTTTGCCTTCCATCGGCTGGGCGTCGAGCTGCCGGTAATAATTCATGTAATACTTTCCAAGCCTTTCGCAGTACAGCTTGTTTATGCCGTACATCGTGCGCGGCTCGGTGCATTCATCCTCGCCGATCCTCCCCGCCTTCTCCTTCGCCACCACGTCAGGAAGTCCATAAACCGCAATCGAGCTCGGATAAATCAGCTTCACTTCCCTTCCCTGAAGACGTGATTGCGTGATCGCCGTTTCGAGCAAGTTCAGCGTTCCATCAACATTTACCTTGTGTGCGATAGTCGGCTGGCGTTCCGCCCTGGTCGAAAGGAGCGCGGCCAGATGATATATCACATCGAAGTCGTGCGCTGTCGAAAGGGATTCGAGAAATCGATTGTCTAAGATGTCTCCAGTGTAAGTTCTGTAGCACTTCGATCTGGAAGAGTCATCGAGAGTGTTCAGGTCAAGCGCGACGACCCTGACGCCATCGTGCTCCGCGAAGTGTGAGATGAGTCCGTGTCCGATTTCACCGTTCGCACCGGTGATGAGAATCGTTTTTGTTTCCATTCATTCTCCTTGAAGAAGCGCCGGGATTCTGTTTGAAGACCGACGACGTTCGGTGGCCGATACAGGCATGTAGTCCGCCTGAATTTTATCGGTCAAGTTAAGTCATGACAGCTATTTCTAGCAACACTTCGAAGACGGAAGCGCACGAGTGACACCAGGTAGGATCTCTGGTGCTCGAATGGAGGCGCTGCATTCTGGAACAACTTGTTTAATTGGGGAGCGTGGATTACAATCCGTAAGGAACGTGGCACTGTTTCAGCATGCTTATGGCTCAGCCTCGATATCTCCCGCGTTCGAAAGGGATCTCATCGAGAGGGTGAGAATCGGCGACCAGTTAGCATTGGAACAACTGTTCCACCGGTACTACGATGGCCTTTGCCGGTTCACACTCAGTCTCACCCGTTCACCGGATGACGTTGAGGATCTGGTTCAGGACATATTCGTAAGAATATGGACGAACAGGGCGCATTGGAACCCAAAGGGTTCCGTTGGCGCCTACCTCTATAAAGCTGCCCGAAATCAAGCTATCAACCTCCTCAAAAGCAGAAAGCAAAACTCCTTCCCTACCTCTGAACAGGGAGAACCTTTTGCAACTGGTACCGACGTCGATTTGATCGACGAAGTGGCCGACAAAGACCTCTTCATGGCTGTTAGCAAGGCGATTGACCACCTTCCGGAAAAATGCCGCCTGGTTTTCGTACTTAACCGCCGAGAAGGGCTTACCTACACTGAAATCGCCGGAGTCTTGGAAATTTCCCAGAAAACGGTAGAAAATCAAATTTCCCACGCGTTGAAAATCCTCAGGAATGAGCTATCGCCTTTTAGGCGGTAAGAATAGTGGTTGGGTATAGGGGTAAAGAAGTTCTGGTTTGTATTTAGAGTGTATGTAAAGTCTTTCAGAACAAGTTGGTGGAAGATACTCAGTTGACAAGGCGTGGGTTTAGGGCGGTTGGACGTTATCTCGCTTCGGAGTGCAGCGAGAGGGAGCGGCTCCAGATTGAAGAATGGATCAATTCCAGCCCGGAATCAAGACAGACATTCGATGAGTTACGCGAAATCTGGATGCTATCGGGCGGCCGAAGCGGTGAGTGGAATTCGTGGCGCTCATTACCATCCTTAAGAAAGAAACTCGGCGAAGTTGCGGTTGACGTCGATCGCACCAACCAAATGGAAATATTTCTTTATAAAATAATTCCGACAAAAGCGTCCGAAGGATCGCTTCCTGGTCGTCTCCTGCAAATAGCCGCCGTAATGATGGTTCTCATCGGAGCCGCTTACATCGGCCTCTACCTGAGAGAGGTTGCGAAGAGATACTCGGCTGTTAGCCAGGAACGGGCAGCTCTTCACGAGACAATATCCACTAAATCTGGTCAAAGAGTCACAATTTCGTTCGAAGACGGAACGAGAATTCTTCTCAACTCCGCGAGCAGCCTGCGATATGCCAACGTTCCCAGCGGGAGACGCGAATTCCACCTCACCGGTGAAGCATACTTCGAGGTCGTGCATTCCAATCGCAGGCCATTGATCGTAAGAACAAGCGACGCAGTGATCAGGGATGTCGGCACCAAATTCAATATCGCGGCGTGGCCCGGCGACGGACAAACACAGGTAGCAGTAACCGACGGCAAGGTTCTCCTTACGCCTAATGGTCAGCTGAACGCCAGGCCAACGACGATCACAGGCGGAGAGTATTCTGTCGTGAGGAAAGGAAGGATTGCCGTTGAGCCGACTTACACGGACGTCGGCGATAAGATAGCCTGGATCAGAGGGGAACTCATATTTCATAACGAACGCATTCGAAACGTTTTCAGACAGCTTCAGTGGAATTACGGAATTAAGTGTTATGCGACTCAACCTTCGATTTACTCGAGAACTTTAACGGCCACATTTACGAGCCATCAAACCCGGCAAGACATTATAAGAATAATAGCACTCGCCTTGCGAATCAGCTATAAAGCGTCCAATGACTCGGTCCTCTTTTCAACGAGGAACCCCTTGTAAGACAGCGTTAAACAAAGATGAGGAGGATTAAGCGATGAAAAAGCTCTACACGATTCTGATCGGGTTGGCGATCGCCGCTTTCTCGCTGAGCGTCCCGGACGTCTGCGCCCAAGCAGCTGATCCCTCATCAGAATATTCATCTGAAAATTCCGGAGGAGCACAGCCATTTGGCGCCGCTGCTGGCTCCGAAACCGGCTACCTAAAAAACAGTGTGTCAATTGATCTGCAGAACGTTCCTCTCGCGACGGCGTTGAAAGAAATCTCATCGAAAACGGGAGTCCACTTCTCCTACAGCAAAGAGATCGTTCCGGTGGACCGGCAGGTGAGCGTGCAGGTGAGAAATGTCACCGTCGAAGATGCCATTAATGAAACTCTAGCAGGAACGAATCTGAGCTGGATACCCATGAAGGAAAATCAAGTTGTCATAACGCAGACAAAGAACGATCCGCCCGGACAGGGGACGATAAAGGGACGGGTTGTGGATCAGAATGGTAACCCGGTTCAATTCGCAAACGTGTTAATAGTCGGGACAAGTCTGGGTGCCGCTGCCGATGTTGACGGCAATTACACGATCTCGAGCGCACCGAGCGGCACGCATGAGTTGAGGGCTAGCGCGGTAGGCTATCGAACCGAGATTTTTCGAATTACGGTGTCAGACGGGAAGACCACCGTACAGAATTTCTCACTTCCGCTCGATCTCCTGGGAATGCACGAAGTGGTCGTGACAGGAACGACTATCCCCGTGCAGAAACTGAACGCTACAAACTCCATCAGTACAGTGAGCCCGAAGGAACTCACGCTAGCGCAGCCGTTCAGTACAACCGAATTCCTGAAATATGTCCCGGGCTTCACCAGGGTTGAGAGTTCGGGCGGCTATGTGAATGAGAACTATACCATGCGTGGCATTTACGGGACAATCTTCATCAATTTCATGCAGGATGGGATTCCTTGCTTCCCGACGCAAAACATCTTCTTCATGAACACGGACAATCTGTTTAGAATTGATGACAACGTCCAGCGCGTCGAGGTAGTGCGCGGCGGAAGCGCGGGTACTTTCGGCTCAAACACGCCGGCTGCCGTTATCAATCTAATATCCAAAACCGGCGGCCCCGTTCTCGCAGGTGAAACGCAAGTCCAGGTCGGGACGCAAGGTCTCGCCAAAGTCGATTTCGACGTCAACGGACCGATCGAACCGAAATGGCGTTTCAACTTAGGCGGCTTCTATCTGTACGATCATGGCGTGAGGGATCCGGGATTTGACGGCAACATTGGAGGACAGCTTCAGGCTAATGTGACCAGGCTTCTTTCCAACGGCTACATCAGATTCTACGGCAAATACATCAACTCTAAGAGCCAATTCATCCTCGACCTTCCGCACGACAACCCGTCAAAACCTCAGTTTGTGCCGGGTTTCGGAACCTATGGCTCGTTCAACTCTCCGGAAGGGCTTAACATTTCCGTTCCAACTCCGGATGGAGCACTCACACTTCCCCTCGGACACGGACTTCTGACGAACGCTGGTTGGCTGACGGGCGAAATCAACCTCAACTTCCCGGATGGCTGGAATGTCAAGAACCAACTCCAGGTAATGAGCAACTATCAGGAATGGAACGCAATCATACCCGGTAACGCGGAGCCGATTAACTACTGGAAAACTCAAGAGGCAGCCAGTTTGTGGCACGCGGGATACTTCCACGGGACTGACAGCGCGACGTTCGTGAACAATGCTCCTACAAACATAAACATCACTTACACCAACCAGTTCAACCCCAACGGAACTCACGCGGCGTTTCCGAATTCCGAGTATACCCCAACGAACGGGTTGATATCCCCCGGAAACGAATGGCATGTCGCCAAACCGATGTCAGCATTCCAGGAACAATTCCAGATCAATAAGTCTCTCGATCTTGGAGGAGATTTCCTGTACCACCATGACCTTAGCGTGATACTCTATTTTGCCAGCTACACGATGGGGAACCACTGGTACTTCCCAACCATCCTAACCGATGTTCAGGA
>JAJYGB010000442.1:0-532 GCA_021785235.1 Bacteroidota bacterium | reverse complement strand
TTACATCGACCCCACAACAGGCTCCACCAAGACGCTCGACATAACACAGAATGGATTCACGAACTATATGTCATACTATGTAAACGGCCAGGGACAGGCGAGTATCTTAGACGGAGTGATAAGCGATCAGATGATGGTAACAGACAGGCTGCGGCTAAACCTGGCAGCTCGCTGGGAAGGCGACGGATTTGTTCAGACGACCGAGAATAATTCCACGGTTCAGCCCAACGGCACTCCCGTTGACTCTACAACTCCCCCTTATGCGCGCATCGCGTGGGGAAATGGAAGCTATCGACATATGAGCACCTGGCTCCACGACTGGTCATTCACGGCAGGGCTCAATTACGACATCTTGCCTCAAGTGTTTGCTTTCTACGCGAACTTCAGCCGTGGCTATGAAATGCCATCCCTCGACAACTTGCTGCAAGGTGTGCCTGCACAGATTGCCCTTTTTCAGGATGAGCACACATTGCAATACGAAGGCGGTTTCAAATATTATAGCGACGTATTTGCTTTCAATGCGGATGTGTTT
>JAJYGB010000541.1:1856-8081 GCA_021785235.1 Bacteroidota bacterium | reverse complement strand
TGGGCGTGCGGGTACAGCAATGATAACAGCCAGAGTATCTTGTTGAAATATGATGGCACGAGCTGGAAAACAGTGTGGAGTTCTCATCCATCTATGCCACCCTACGGAGGGGTAATCACAAGCTTGTGGGGGCTAGATAGTCTGTATCTAGTAGGGACAGATGGGGCGTTTCGCGAAGAGATTGGGGGGGAGGACAGCGTCCAGCATCTCTTCTCGTTGAGAGACTTTCCCTACCGGATAAGGGGAAGTGCGGGAAATAATATTGCATTTGTCGGTGATGATGCGATGATATACCATTATAATGGTTCGACCTGGAAGCTGGTGAACATTAGCACTCTCGACCAGCCTCTCTACTCGGTTGCGGTGTCAAAAGACATGATTGTTGCAATAGGTTCAGATTACAGCGTCGGTTTTGGTGCAGCGTTGATATACGTTGGAAAGAGGGAATAACAAATCAAATAATCAATTTGTGGCTGGGAGCCATGTTATCTCAAGGAAGATGATGTTGGTCATATAACTAAAATCGTTGGCCCGTAAATCTTAGAGTCCCGTCTCCAGCGATCCTGGCGGGACTTTCTGTTTGTTCGGCTGCAAAAACACCTTTCCTCGGGTCTTTCTCTGGAAAACAATAGATATTGCGACACTCACAAAGTTCGCGTCACCCTCCATGCCGTCGTGCCGCAGCGGTACGTATGCCACCCTGGCTCCCCTGAGGGCGTTGTACAAGTATTTCTCAAACTCGGTGTTGATGAGGGCGGCTTCAAAGGCGTGAACGGTCGGACTGACATAGGATGAGTCAACATATAAGCCTCCTGTTTCGAATGACTCCCGGCCTTATCCCACTCGTGGGATCCGCACGCACAGAATTTCGCACGGAAACGATTCATCCTCAACTGAGAGTTGAGATATGTATCCGGTCGATGGCGGCGCGCCGTCGTTCGCCCGGGCTGTTTCTTTTCTTCTTTGCGCAATTGATATTTTACCCCTCATGACATAAACTCAATTACAACCCTAATGAACCGAAAGAGATGAAAAAGAGGTTTACTCCGCCGCGGAATATTACGATCGGAATACTCGGAAATGCCGCGAAATTGTCGACGTGCGAGACGGCTTTCGAGCTGATCAAGATACTCGAAGAGCGAAAGATCGGCTACGTGGTGCAGGATGATATCGCGGAGGAGATGAAATCGAAGTGCGGCTACGACGCGCGGCGAGCCGCCCTTGGACGTTCGGATGTTCCCGGCAAAGTGGATGTCGTGGTATCACTTGGCGGCGACGGCACGATCCTGCATACCGCCGGTACAGTCGGCGATCTGGCGAAACCCATTCTCGGCGTGAATCTCGGCAAACTCGGTTTTCTCGCCGAGCTGAACCTGGACGAGCTGAAGAACAGCATAGATGAACTGTTCAGGGGCAAGTTCAATCTTGAAGAGCGGACGGTCCTCGAAGCTAATTTCGAAGAGAACGGCAAAACCGCCAGGATGTTTGGGCTGAACGACATCGTGATAGATAAGGCCGGGTCGTCGAGGATGATCGACCTGGAGACATACGTGGATTCGGAATACCTCGTCACGTACAGAGGAGACGGAATCGTCCTCAGTACGCCGACCGGTTCAACCGGCTATAGTCTCTCAACGGGTGGTCCGATTATCGCGCCCGAAAGCCGGGTGATCGCCATCAGTCCGATCTCCCCGCACACGCTCTCCGCCCGGCCGGTGATCGTGCCGGACACATGCCAGATACGTGTCGTGGCCCATTCTAGCCTGAAGAACGTGATGATCATTGCCGACGGCCAGGCGTCGAGACTCCTCCCGCAGCCGGCGGAGGTCAGGGTCTTTCTCGCATCCCGAAGGATCACACTCTTAAGGAAGAGCAAGAACGGGTTTTTCAATCTACTCAGAACGAAACTCATGTGGGGCGTAGATATTAGATCGAAGGAGAGGGAATGAGATTGTTCCTTTCAATTATTATTACGGCTGTGATTGTACCGGCCGCCTGGGCGCAGACCACCGCGGTAGATTCGGTTACTCACCAGGAGATTCTTATCGGACCGGTCGAGCGGTCCGCGTTCGACACCACCAGCTGGTACAGGAGCAACAGCGACCTTTATACTCCAACGCGGGAGCTCATCAGCCGGATAGATTCTCTGGATACCGGCGATTCGGTCGCGGTTGTTTTCGGGTCGTGGTGTCCCGACAGTCATATGTGGGTGCCGATATTCTTGAGCATCACCGACAGCACAAGCCTTGCCGGCAAGATCGGTTTCATTGCCGTCCCGCGCTCAAAAGGTGAGCAGGCAAGACTTACCCCGGGCCTCAACATCGAGAAGGTGCCGACTTTTATCTTCTACCGCGGCGGAAAAGAGATCGGAAGGATTGTGGAGGAGCCGCAGGGGGATATCGGAGAGAACATAGTGAACATACTCAAAGACGAAAAGTAATTCCCCGGATTAACGCTGCACATTACCGGTTACGCAGTATTTGTGTTCCATTTAGCCTGAAGACGCATCCAAATGCCTGTTGAAGAAAAAGTCTGGACAGTTATCGACATAATAAAATGGGGAACCGGTTACCTGGCGGAAAAGGGGTTCGATGAGGCCAGGTTGACGGTTGAACTCCTTCTCGGCGAAACGCTGGGCGTCAAGAGATTCGATCTATATGTGAAGCACGATCAGCCGCTCAAGAAAAGCGAGCTCGATAAGTTCAAAGTGCTTCTCAAGAGGCGCCTTTCGCACGAGCCGGTTCAATACATACTCGGGAAAACGAATTTCTATTCGATTGAGATCAAGGTCGATAAACGCGCGCTCATCCCGCGCCCCGAGACCGAAATTCTTGCGGAGGCTGTAATCGAACATTGCAGGACATTTCTTTCTCAGAAGGACGTTGTGCGCGTGCTGGATGTCGGCACGGGGTCGGGTTGCCTCGCGATAGCCGTCGCGAAGTTCGTGAAGAATTCTTCGGTTGTTGCGATCGACAAAAGCGCCGCTGCCATCGAACTCGCGAAGGAAAACGCGAGGGGCACCGGGACAGAGGAGAAAATTACGTTCGTACAATCGGATTTTCTTAAATTGGAAAGCAATGTCTTCGAGACGGGTTTCGACGTGATAATCTCGAACCCGCCATATATCCCGGAGAGCGAGCTTGCCTCTCTCGCTCAAGACATACGGGATTTCGAGCCGGTCGATGCGCTTAGCGACGGCCGGGACGGCATGATATTCTTCAGGAGAATTTCTGAGGCCGCCCCCAGGCTTTTGCGCGACGGCGGATGGGTCTTTGTCGAAACGGCAGACGGCCAGGCAAAGGAGGTCGCGAGAATATTCTCGGAAAACGGAGGCACCGATTTGCTTGTGAAAAGGGACCTTTCTAACATTGAAAGAGTGGTCAGGTCGAGATTCTTCTCCAGCAGGCACGACTGATATATGAAAGCGGTTGTCCAGCGCGTAAAGCGAAGCTCCGTCTCCGTCAGAGGAAAGTTGCACAGCAGCATAGATGCGGGCATCCTGATACTACTCGGAGTTCACGGGGAGGACAACGAGAAGGACGCCGAATATCTAGCCGACAAGTGCGCCGCGCTAAGGATATTCGACGACGGCGACGGAAAGATGAACCTTTCGCTCAAGGACATCGACGGTTCGGCCCTGGTAGTCTCCCAGTTTACTTTATACGGCGACTCGAGAAAGGGAAACAGACCGAACTTTATGCGGGCCGCGAAGCCGGAACTCGCTGAAAGGCTCTACACTCACTTTGTCGAAAGACTCGGGGTGAATATCGGGAAAGAGAAAGTCGCCACCGGCGTTTTTCGGGAGATGATGGATGTCGAACTTGTGAATGATGGTCCCGTTACAATAATAATCGAGACGAGGGAACATGATTAACCTATTGTTGCTTCTTGCGCTTCTCCAGGCCCCGGTGCGCTCAGTGTCGTCGAGCCACGTGACCGTATATCGCCCGCTGAACGTGGATGGAGCTGTCGCGAAGAGTTACCTGTCGGTCCTGGAACAGATGTACGTGAACTACAGCAGCCGGCTCCAGATCGGGAGAAACGGGAGGTTAAGAGTCAGGCTGTGCCATGATAGGTACGAATTCGCCGGCCTGACGTCGGCCGGTGCGATGTTCTCGCCGCTCTGGAAGGACGGCACACTCTACATAATTGCCAGGGACGACATCAGCGACCCCGGCTACAACACGAAGCTGGCAACGGGCGTGGTCCAGGGAGTGCTTGAGCAAATCAGATATAACGGCGCGCCTGCGTGGCTCGTCTATTCGGTCGCGGTCTACGAGAGCGGACAATACATGGGACTCACTCCCCCTCCTGTCGAGACGGTGAAATATTTCTCAGACCTTGAGGAGAGAATGCAGTCGGTATCGTCGCAGACCGACCTTTCCGACCTTCTCTTCTATCTCGGGAACACGGGCAAGTTTCTTGACACGAAGTTCGGCGTGGGATCGTTGATGAGACTCCTGCACGAGTTTAACCAGGTGACGAGTTTCGACGAAGCGGTTAGCAGGGCGTTCAACATCAGCGTCTCAGAGTTGGAGAGGGACTGGCACGTCTACCTCCAGAATGCCGCAACTCAGTGACCGGCGGCCGGAAATAGATCGCGCATGACAAGCGCGTCTCACTTTCTTTTCCTTTTTCTGGACGGAGTCGGGATAGGCGACGAAAATCCCGAAGTAAATCCCTTTTTCTCGACCGAGCTCCGTAATTTCAGGCGAATCTTTGGCGGCATTCCTTCAAAAGGGAGACCGGCGATTCAAAATGGGAGCGCGTTCGTCGGACCCAGCGACGCCTTACTGGGCGTGGAGGGATTTCCTCAGAGCGGAACCGGACAGACTGCTCTCTTCACCGGCGTGAACGCGGCGCAGCTTATTGGAATGCACTTCGGCCCGTACCCGCACTCACAGATAAGACCGGTGCTCGAAGAGAGGAATATATTCAAGGTGCTCAAGAACCTCGGAGCCGACGTCTATTTTGCGAACGCATTCCCAAGGCAGTTCTTTGAATATATAGAGTCGGGGCACCGCAAGCTGAGCGCGACCACGATGTCGTGCATGGCGAGCGGCGTCGCGCTATGCGATGCGGACTCTCTCCGTAACGGCGAAGGACTCTCGGCCGACATTACCGCTGAAAGATGGGCGACCGAGCTCGGCTATTCGGACATCACACCGGTGAGTGCGTTCGAGGCCGGGAAGAGACTCAGGCGGATCGCGGATGAACACGACTTCACGATGTTCGAATATTTTCTGACGGACAAGGCCGGACATGAAATGAACAAAAACGTGGCGGAGACGGTCCTGGAAAATTTTGACGACCTACTCGGCGGAATCGTCGAGAACGGGCTCGAGAATCTGACGATACTCATATCGAGCGATCACGGAAACGTGGAAGACCTCTCAACAAAAACGCACACCCTTAACCCCGTGTTAACCGCCGTCGCCGGTGAACACACGGAGTTCTTTGAAGGCAGGCTGGATTCAATATGTGACATCACCCCGAGAATCGTCGGACTATTCAAATCCGGCATAATCCATTAAATCAGTCCCGCGCGTTTCCTCCTCACCTGGTTCAGCCTATCGGGGTCACACCAAGGCCCGGTTCGTCATTCAGCGCAATTTTCCCGTTCACGTTTCCCGCGCCTCTAAAAGGATCGTTCGAGATTAATACGTTCCCGTCCAGATCGTTCCAGTCCACAAGCGGGGATAAGTGCGCCGCGGCGGCAATTCCAACCGAGGACTCAATCATGCATCCAAGCATGATCATCATATTGTTGACGCGGGCTGCATAGATCATCTTACGTGCCTTCAGAATCCCGCCGTTCTTCTGAAGCTTGATGTTTATGCCGTCGTAGGCAGTCGCAAGCTCCGGTACGGAATAGACGGAGCTTACCGCTTCATCGGCGATGATAGGCATCTTCACCCGTTCGCGCAGCCACCTCACGTCGTCGAGCTGCGCCGCAGGCATCGGTTGCTCTATGAACTCGACATTCTGTGTGGAAAGCCAGTTGATATGTTCGAGCGCGTCCTCCTTCGATTTCCAACCTTCATTGGCGTCGACGCGCAGAGGTATACCCGTCACGCTACGGACCGCTTTGATTATTTCCTCGTCGTTGGGCAGCCCCACCTTTATTTTCAAAAAGGGATAATGCGCCGCCTCCTTCACTTTCTGAATTATTCCCTCCGGAGTATCTATCCCGATCGTGAACGTGGAAACGGGGAAGTTGTCCTT
>JAJYGB010000541.1:0-1846 GCA_021785235.1 Bacteroidota bacterium | reverse complement strand
CTCCCCCGAAGAATTTGTAGAGGGGGAGCCCAATTTTCTTGCCGATCCAGTCGTGCATGGCGATATCGATCGCGGCCTTGGCACTCGCGTCGTGCGGCGAAATTGAATCGAGATAGTCGTTGATGGATTCGAGTTTGAATGGATCAGAGAGTTTTCCAAGATCCACTTTCCTGAAGAATGCCTCTACCGTGTCCGGGTCCTCGTTATATCGCGCATTCGGCGAAGCCTCGCCGTATGCGACTATTCCATCCTTCTCAAACTCGAGCAAAATTACCGGCACAACATCCCTCGAGCTTCGTGAGATGGTGAAGGTGTGTTTAAGTTTGAGGTCGTAACGGTGATAATTGAGCTTCATGGATGTCTTTGTTTTTTTCTGAGATTATGATCCGAATTATCATCTATTGCAGCCGTCGATGAGAGGAGCGAAGCTCTTCTCCGGGTCCTGGAGTTCCCGCGAAAACTTCCAATGATGAACACCGGCGTCAGCATAATTCAATTGGACGGCAGAATTCTTCTTGCTTCGACGAAGCGGTTCAATTCGAACTGATCGAAAGCGGTATCGCCTTCAACGAGCCCGTTGATTTCGACACGGTCCGCGGATTGGATAAAATATCCTCCGCCCAGATAAATCGCGACATGTACGATCTTCGCAGGCTTCCCGTTTTCCGCCTTCGTCCCGAAGAACAACAGGTCGCCTTTCCTGAGATTTTCGAAATTCGGACCCGGCTTGACTTTCTGACCGACGTGGACCTGTTGACTGGCGTCTCTTGGAAGCCTTATGTCGTTCATCCTGAAGACGGTTTTTGTAAATCCCGAGCAGTCAACTCCCTTCGTGCTCGTCCCGCCCCAGAGATAGGGAAAGCCCACCATTTTCAAGGCGACCCTTTCGATCCCTTCCGGAGTCGGTTTGTGCTGTGCAAGATACACATCCTGGTATTCGACGTCTTTTGTCGGAACGTAACCTGTTCTTCCGTCGGGAAACTGGACTTTGAAGCTTGGCCCCACCTTACCGATCGGCAGCAGGATGTCGGCCATAACCGCGTCCGAAATAGTCGCCCCATTTCCAGAAGGCTCACTCCGGAGAGTTGTACTAATAGCGGTCACGATCAGTTTTTGTTCGGATCTGTACTGCGCGAGACTTGACGAATCTATTCGCACGATTATGCCGGGCTGAGCCCAACCAAGGTACTTGTCCGCGGATTGGACGAACAACCAGCCGTGATGCTTCCTCAGTACCTTCACGGTATGTCCGAGCAGAAGCTGGCACACCATCTCAGACTGGTAAGAAGGCGCATGGTATACGTTTCCTACGCTTACGTCGACTATTCCGAAAATACTTTCACCGAGGCTGCTTTCGGGCAGCACGGCGACGGAATCGATAACGCGCGCCGTGACGAGCTTGGCAACGTGCGATAGCAACGCTGATTTTGCCTCCCAATTGTCCGTCTCCCCGCGGAGTATGACGGAGCGGTTGCTGTCTGTGGCTGTCACGTTAAACACCGCCGTTCGCGGATCCGGAGCGTATTCGGACTTCAGGGAATCGATAGCCTGATTTATACGCACAATGCGTGTGTCGGTCGTGCTGCAACCGGCCACAACGACGGATAGCAGGATTGCATATATTGAACGTTTCATTGTTTGCACCTCATTGTAAATAATTTAGACTATTGGCTCAGAATAATCACCGGTTGTTTCCGCGACCTGCGGACCGGTTTCTCGTGCAAAACATTCACCGGTTCTTCGCAAGTCGGATCGTCCGATGTGGTTCTGTAGCACGCATGGGCGCAGCGATTATCGCGGGTGCAAACATGGCCAGGAGGACGGGGAGTAAGTTCATTATCTGCCT
>JAJYGB010000252.1 GCA_021785235.1 Bacteroidota bacterium | reverse complement strand
CTCTTCTTCGCCCCGCACGTTGAAACCTCTAAAGAATCCGGCAGCGGCGGAGCGAGCCCGTCCGACAGTCTGAAGGGTGCGCCATATATTTCAAAAGACGTTACGTTCGAGAACAAGGAAGCGAACGTCACCCTGGCGGGGACTCTAACGATACCGGATTTGAAGGGAACATTTCCGGCAGTCCTGCTTATTCCGGGGTCGGGACCGCATGACCGGGACGAGGCGATATTCGGACACAAGATATTTCTTGTCCTCGCCGATTACCTCACACGACACGGAATAGCTGTGCTCAGGGTCGACAAGCGGGGAATAGGAAAATCGACGGGCGACTACGCCGCGGCGACTACAATGGATTTCGCATCTGACGCTTTGGCGGGAGTAAATTACCTTCTCACAGTGAAACAGGTTAACCACAGGAAAGTCGGCCTGGTCGGGCACAGCGAAGGCGGGATAATTGCGCCGATAGTCGCGGACAAATCGCGGAACGTAGCCTTCGTCGTCCTTCTAGGAGGGTCGGGTGTTCCCGGGTACAAGATAATATTGAGTCAGCTTGCCGCCATCGATAGAGCGTCGGGAGTAAGCGACAGTTCCGTAAATGCTTCGCTGGCGGTTGAAAAGAAACTTCTCAACATCGTCCTGGCGGAGAAGGACTCGTCGAAGGCCGCGGCGAGCCTGAGGCAGGTATTGGAAACCGAACTCAAGCAGGCATCCGCCGAAGCTGACGCGAATATCAGTCAGCTGCTTTCGCCATGGTACAGGTCGTTCCTCGCGTATGACCCGGTGCCGGCGCTGAGGAAATTGAAATGCCCGGTGCTCGCGGTGTGGGGGAGCAAAGACCTGCAGGTGCCGCCGGCGGAGAACATGCCTGCGGTCGAGAAGGCACTGAAGAGCGGCGGCAACAAAGACTTCAATGTTGTCGAAATTTCAGGCCTTAACCATCTGTTTCAGGATGCCAAAACGGGTTCGCCATTGGAATACGGCAGTATAAAGGAGTCGATTTCGCCGAGAGCGCTGGAAGTCATCACGAAGTGGATATTGAAGGAGACGAGGAGTAAGGGTCGGTAGACCGCAGGAAAGAGAATCGCCGGAATCGGTGACGGTGCGCAATTTCATTTAATCTTCCGGCCTTCGGCTTTCCTTATGACTGCCGGGGCTGGGAGTGTGGTTCAGGGGGAAACAATTTTGCCCCGCCGGCGTAGGCTCACGAAAATCATGCGATGGCGAAAATGTGCTTCGGGCGGTGGTTTGGTGGAAAATAATCCTACCGCTTATGTGATTGCAGTCGACGCCGAGCAAATGTCGCGAAATCGGTTCTTCTCACCGGTATGAATTGTCGTGGAGGCTGAAAAATGAGAACGAGTAAATCTTTCGGTTTGTTAGCGGCCACGTTTATTTTATTGGCTGCATTCCCATCAGGGCCCTTGCAGGCTGCTGATACACACAGGCTTCTCAATTTGCGGGGGAATTGGAAGTTCAATCTGGGAGATAATCCCAAATACTCTGACCCGAAGTTCGACGACGGCGAGTGGTCCACTATCTACGTCCCCGCACAATGGGAAGACGAGGGCTACCCCGGATACGATGGGTATGCGTGGTACAGGAAGCATTTTAAATCCTCCGACAGTTGGCGAACAAGGGACGTACTTCTCGAACTCGGTATGATTGACGACGTCGACGAGGTGTACCTGAACGGTCAATTCATAGGGGGAACGGGATCGTTTCCTCCAGACTTCGAGACCGCTTACAACGCCTCGCGAGAATACCCGATTCCCTATGCGGTCCTCAATCCGGACGGGGACAATGTCATCGCCGTTCGGGTTTACGATGATCACGGCGGGGGCGGTATAGTCGACGGGCGAGTCGGATTCTATGAGCGCCGCTACTTTGTCGATCCCGACATAGCACTTCCCATGACATGGAAGTTCAGAACCGGCGACGACATGGATTGGAAGGAGGCCGGGTTCAACGACCGGGACTGGAAAGAAATTCGCGTCCCGGCACTCTGGGAGACACAGGGATTCAAGGGATACGACGGGTATGCCTGGTATCGCGTGACATTCAGCGTTCCGAGAGAATACAAAGAAGATAATTTGATAATGCTCGTCGGAAAGATAGATGACTTCGACGAGGTCTACCTGAACGGAACGCGAATCGGAAGGACCGGGTCGATGCCGAAATACAAGATGACGTACAACAATTCGGACGAATATGCACAGATGCGGGCTTATATGATCCCCGACGGGTTGATGCGTTTCGACGGGAAGAACGTGCTCGCGGTACGCGTCTACGACTGCTGGCAGGGAGGCGGAATATATGAGGGGCCTGTCGGGATAGTCACAAGGCAGCACTACCGAACCAGGAATTACAGGCATACATACAGAAATGTCGAGAGCTGGTTCGAGAATTTGTTCGACGACATTTTTTAATTATTGTCATCACGTTACCCGTCTGGACTGGAACTACCGCACGACATGCGAGTTGTACGCCGCGGCAACAAAAGTTGTCGCGGCGAATGTCGCGATCGACGCGGACGGCTCGGGCTTGTATTCATGCGGGCCGCACTCTCTTCTCCAGAAAATCGATTTAGCCTCCCAAAACAATCCACACACCCCTCCCGGAGCAGACACAACATTACTGGCCTCTTTGTTCGAAGACATGATGATGCAGTCGAGGGAAGGGGTCGTCAATTACATGGACCCGCTGGGCCTTAACATGATTTTCGGTTACGACAACCATTACGGACCGGGCCCCTGGATAGACTATTCGCCGCATCCCGACTGGAATTCGACTTACTACCACAGGGCGAACAGCCTCGGCGTCGGATTCGACCGGACGGAAAGCGGGAGCGACGCGGTCAGTCAGTATCATCCGCCGCTGTCCGAAGAATTCGCCTCGCTTACCGAATGTCCATCAAGATATCTTCTCTGGTTCCATCACGTCAGCTGGGACTACAAGATGAAATCCGGGAAAACGCTATGGGATGAGATCTGCTATCATTTTTACGGCGGTGTCGACAGCGTGCGGGAGATGCAGAAGGCATGGAATTCATTGAAAGGAAAGATCGACAACGAGGAATGGAACGACGAGCGGATGTTTCTCGAGATCCAGGAAAAAGAGGCGGTCTGGTGGAGGAACGCGTGCGTATTGTATTTCCAGACTTTCTCAAAGATGCCGATACCACAAGGACCCGAAGAACCGGACAAGATTCTTGAGTATTACGAGAGCCTGAAATTTCCCAACGTGCCGGGGACATGGTAGAATGAAAGGACGGCAAGCTTAATTCGAGATGAATTACCCGAGGATTGTCAGAGGATTTGTCATGCATGTCTCCGCGGTTCCTGACAGAGTCTTCCCACTACTATGTCCTGTCAGGGAGTACGAGTGGATCGAGACGTGGAGATGCGAGATGGTCCACAGTAAATCTGGATTTGCCGAGCTCGATTGCGTCTTCAAAACGAGGCATGGCGACGTGGAAGACGTTTGGACCGTAAGCAGGTACGAGCCGAACGAGCGCATAGAATTTGTAGTCACTTCGGTATTCAGGGTGATGAGATACAGGTTCACGCTGAGTCCAGAAGGTGAGCACGCGACGAGAATTGTCATCGAGCAAACGTCGACGGCTCTGAACAGGGAGAATGAGAAACATGCCCAAGATCCGCATTTCGAGATACACATGAAGACGTTGGAAATAATGCTGAATTATTACCTTGTGACGGGTAAGATGATCTCCGCTGTCGAAGCGATTAAGAAGGCGACGCAGGCATCTTAAGCAAGCCGAGTTGGCTTGGCAGCCTGCAATCCTTAAATTAATTCGTTCAGACGTTTCATTAATATCTGGAGGTTGAAGTGCCGAAACAGCCGAAGAGGGGCGTAAAGGCTATACGCGCCTCGCGGGACGGGAAGGTAGCTCGAAAACATTCGGATGGTGTGAAGTCATCACGATCTGCCGATTCGAAGAAACGCAATGCGCCTTCTCGTGTTTTCGAGAAGGACTCGCTGGACATCCTCCGCTCTGCCCTCGACGAGCTCGAGAAAGGCTTTGCTGACTTACCGTCCTACGCCACGCCTATCAGGAACAGAAGAAGCTTTGAAAAAGTAATGGGCGAAGTCGCGGAGCGGATGAAAAACAACTACCCCTACTTCCATCCTCTATACGCGGGCCAAATGCTGAAGCCGCCGCACCCGATCGCGAGAATCGCGTACATGCTTTCGGTGTGGATAAACCCGAATAACCACGCGCTCGACGGCGGACGCGCGAGCTCGAAAATGGAGAAGGAGGCCGTGGCCGAAATCGCGGGAATGTTCGGCTGGAAAACACACCTCGGCCATCTCACAGGCGGCGGCACGATGGCGAACCTCGAAGCGCTGTGGGTCGGGGGACAACTGGCTCCGGGCAGGAAGGTGGTCGCCTCCGAGCAGGCTCATTACACGCACTCGCGTATCAGCGCCGTCCTCGGACTGAAGTACGAATCGGTTCCGTGCGACAGGAGGGGCCGTATGGATATGGAAGCTCTGCGGAAACGACTGGATACCGGGGAGGTCGGAACGGTTGTCGCGACAATCGGCACGACGGCACTCGGGGCTATCGACCCGCTCCCCGAACTCCTCGAGTTGCGTAAACATTACGGCTTCCGACTTCACGCCGACTCCGCGTATGGCGGATATTACGTCCTTGCGGATAATCTGACGAAAGAAACGCGTGAAGTTTACGATAGAATCGGCGAGGCGGACTCCATCGTCGTAGATCCGCACAAGCACGGGCTGCAGCCGTACGCGTGCGGCTGCGTGCTATTCCGCGACCCCACCGTCGCGCGGTTCTACAAGCACGATTCTCCTTACACTTACTTCACATCCGATGAGCTCCACCTCGGCGAGATAAGCCTCGAATGTTCAAGAGCCGGAGCTTCGGCAGTCGGACTCTGGGCAACTCAGAGACTTCTGCCACTTGTTAAGCGAGGGGAATTCGCCAAATCGCTTGAAAGCTGCCGCGAAGCCGCGCTTGATTTGTACGACAGAATCCGGTCCGATGGACGGTTCATTTCTCCGTTTCCTCCGGAACTTGATATCGTCGTGTGGTCGCCCGTTGCAGACACGGCCACTGAGGCGTCTGCGCTGTCCCGGGCGATATTCGACGAGGCGGCGAAACAAAACCTCCACCTGGCCTTGGCCGAATTGCCCGCCAACCTGTTTGACCTGGAGTCGGCCGGGATGAAGAGGGACGCGGAAACTATTACTTGCCTGAGGTCTGTTCTAATGAAGCCGGAGCACAAAAAATGGATCGGGCAATTGTGGAAGATCCTTGATAACGCGACAAAGAGTGCCATATCGCGGCTCGATCTGAAAAGCAACTCATAAAATGGAAACTATAAGATGCGGACACTGAAACCATTATTCGATGGAAACAAGAAGTGGGCGGCAAGGATCAAGGAGAAGGACCCGGATTTTTTCACGCGACTGGCTAAGCAGCAGGCTCCACAGTACTTGTGGATCGGTTGTTCGGATAGCCGCGTGCCTGCCACAGAAATCGTCGATCTCTCGCCGGGCGAAATTTTCGTCCACAGAAATATCGCCAACCTTGTCGTCCACTCCGATCTCAATTGTCTGTCCGTCATTCAGTTCGCCGTGGAAGTTCTGAAGGTGAAGCACATAATCGTCTGCGGTCATTACGGTTGCGGAGGCGTCAAGGCGGCGATGGGGAAGGAGAAGCACGGCCTCATGGATAATTGGATACAGTACGTGAGGGATATCAATATACGCCACCAGATCGTACTCGACACTCTGCCCGACGATTCCGCGAGGTACAATCTTCTCTGCGAATTGAACGTCATGGAACAGGTGTGGAATGTCTGCCAGACCACGTTTGTACAGAACGCGTGGGACGCGGGCCGGGAACTGAACGTGCACGGATGGATATACGACATCGGCGACGGCATCCTGAGAGATCTCGACGTCACGGTGACGAACAGAGCGGAGTCGACAGCGATAAGGAGGAGGGTGTGAATTTTCGCCCGCGCTGTGCTTGCGCATGGAAATGAAGGGCCTTTCGAAGGCAATATTACACAGAGTTCCACGGAGAAGCACAGAGAGACACAGAGGCCCTGCTCGGCAGAGCTTCGTCTGTTCTCCGTGTAACTGATTGATCCCCCGGTTTGGAGTAGGCACGATTCCGTATTATTCTTTCCGGGAGTTTTGTATCTTGGTGTCGGATTTTATAATGAATGGAGCATCTGGAATGAAAAGCAAGTCTACCGCGGATATCCCCGGCAAATTTACGATTGGCCTGGTACAGATGGCGTTAGGCGCGGATTTGAACGCCAATCTGAAGAAAGCAGTTTCGATGATAGAAAGGGCGGCGAGACAGGGCGCGGAAGTGATTTGCCTCCCCGAACTGTTCAGGTCGAGATATTTCTGCCAGACTGAGGACATCGGGAATTTTCAACTTGCTGAAACGATACCTGGCCCGTCAACGCTGGCCATCTCAAAACTCGCGAAAAAGCATAAGGTTGCCGTGGTTGTGCCGCTCTTCGAGAAGCGTGCCATGGGAATCTACCACAACTCCGCGGCGATCATCGACGCGAACGGCGAGATTGCCGGCATATACAGGAAGATGCACATACCCGACGATCCGGCGTTTTACGAAAAGTTCTACTTTACACCCGGCGATCTGGGCTTCAATTCCTTCAGGACGAAGTACGGCGATATCGGGACCCTCATCTGCTGGGACCAATGGTATCCTGAAGCTGCGCGGCTGACGGCGCTGAAGGGCGCGAGCATTTTGTTCTATCCCACCGCGATCGGCTGGCACCCGCACGAGAAGGCAGAGCACGGCAAGGCGCAGTTCGATTCGTGGCAGACAATCCAGCGCGGGCATGCGATCGCGAACGGTGTCTACGTCGCAGCTGTGAACCGGCTTGGGCTGGAGAAAATAAATGACAGCAGCCCGGGCATAGAGTTCTGGGGACAATCCTTCGTAGTCGACCCACAGGGAAAATTTATCGCCCAGGCTTCTGTCGACAAGGAAGAAATACTCATGGCGGAAGTGGATCTCGCGAGGATCGAATACATCCGACAGAACTGGCCCTTCCTACGCGACAGGCGAATCGACGCGTATGAAGGGATAAAGGAGAGGTTTATCGGGGAAAGTCAAAGGTCAAAATTCAAAAGTCAAAAGAGGGATAGTTGACGTTGAATATCGGGAAAGGGGCACAGAATGGAACAGGATATTAAGAAGCGAGCTTACTATTTCTCGTTGAGCGTGGTGAAGTTCATTGATTCATTTGAATCCAGGAGAATTCATTACAGTTTGATCGATCAGCTGCTTAGGTCTGCGACATCTGTGTGGGCGAATCTGATTGAGGCGAGGGCAGCGCATTCGAGAAGAGATTTCATCAAGTTCTACGAAATAGCATTGAAGTCATCCAACGAGACAAAGTAGTGGTTGTGTTTACTCAGGGACGGTTTCGATGTGGATCGGGAGGAAGTGAAGGCATTGCTGAACGAGGCTGACGAAATCTCGAAGATCATTGCAACCATCGTCATCAAGCTGAAGAAGAGCAGGAGATCGCTTCCGTCAGTCAAGGAAGATCATGCCGCCTATCTCCCTTTTTGACATTTGACTTTTTCCCGAACAGGAGGTTCGGGATGCCGATCATCACACGACGTGATTATTGATCGGCAGAATTTTGACTTCTTTTATGACTAAACAAGACTCAAATACTCTCCCGCACCAGCTCGGCTACCGATTACCTGCTGAGTGGGAGCCTCATGAGGCGACGTGGCTTGGCTGGCCGCACAACAAGAGCGACTGGCCCGGTAAGTTCGCGCCCATACCATGGGTATACGCGGAAATAGTCAGAAGGATTTCCGCAGGCGAGAAGTCGAGAATTGTCGTCGAGTCGAAAGAACACGAGAGGCAGGCGCGCGGAGTTTTGAAGTCCGCTAACGTCGAAGTCTCGAACGTTGAGTTCTTCAATCTGAAGACAGACAGGGGCTGGACGCGCGACTCGGGCCCTCAATTCGTGAAGAACGAGGATGGTATTGCCCAGGTGAATTTCAGATTCAACGGCTGGGCGAAGTATCCTGACTACAAGAAGGACCGCAACCTTCCCGGCTTCATTTCGAAGAAGCTCGGATTCAAATCGTTTCTT
>JAJYGB010000100.1 GCA_021785235.1 Bacteroidota bacterium | reverse complement strand
GACCTGTTTGGCTCTCTCTCTCTTGTTCACATACAGGTTTGCCAGCCTCGGGCCGAGTCCATTCCAGTAAGAACTGAACTTGTGCTGCTCTTTGAGCATCTGCACGAGGTCCTTGCCAGTCAGCTGCGTGGATTCGAGGAACTTCATGTTCTGTTCGGCAGCCTGCAGAACGTTGGCGACCACGCTATGTCGCTCAACCTTTCCGAGGAGCATGTTCTTCTGCTGGTCGGGAAGGCCCTGCACGTTATTGCCGTATTGCATGAACATGCTGTCGACCAGCGCGAAGATCGCGGCGTCACGCGCCCTCAGTCCCTCGCGGAGCCTTCCGATGACTTTATTCAGCGAGTCGATCGCCTTCGTGTTTTTCTCGAGAGCTTTCGACATTACATCCAGCGAAGCCATCAACTTGTCGTTCTCGCTGGAGAGGCTGTCGACTTTCCCCGAAAGGGTGCGCACCTGCATTTCAAGGTCGGTAATTCTGGCGACCTGCGTTTCTATCAGACCCAGCTTGTTCTGCGCATAGCTTAGATCCCCATTGACGTTGTCGATCATATCGTCGTACTTGTCGGGATATAAAGACTTGTTGAGGAGGACCGTGTCCGCGGCAAACTCTTTTTCCAGCTCGGTGATATTGGCGCTGATGTCGGCACAATCCTGCACGGTCTTTGCCTCTTTGATGGCCTCCTTGATGGCCTTGTACTTGGCTTGGAACGATTTCACAATTTCATAATCGGACCTCGGCTGCGCGGCCGCCGTGGCGACGAAGCCCAGCAGGAATACCACAACGATACTCCTCGTCATGGCGAAGAGCGGGTTAGCGTGATTTCTCATTTCTTCTCCTCCTCATGAATTCCGTTTTTAGTAAGCATGATCGGCTTGTCGTTCCCATTGATCAATTCGATGTAGGGGGTCCGCTGATTGAACGCGGGCGAGGTGAGTCCATCTTTCGATACGGGAATTGCTTTCTCGAGAACGAGTCCGCCGTCACCCTGCGCGAACACGTAGACATTCTTGAACTTCGGTGCGGTGATGTAATAGAAGCCGCGAATGTCGCGGATTAGCCTGATCGGTCGGTTGCTTACATTGACAGAGTCTTTAAATTCGGCGTACATCAGAGGCTTGATGCTGAAAGACAAGCTGTACCGGTCTTCGTTTACCATCCCATGTGAATCGGACTTGATCTCGTCCTCGATCGGCCACGAGAAGTCCGCGGGCTTCAGCACTAGCGGCGAACATCCGGCCACCAGGCTCGCCAGCAAGACCAAAAAAATACCAGATGACTTCATACGCACTCCTTTTATGATTTAGAAGAACAAAGTAATGCACACCTCGGTCGAGAAATGTAGAAAAGGGGGGATTCGAATGCAAGCGGACGGAGTAAGTGCGCATCGACTCATAAAAAAGGTAACTTTGGCGGAGCCGTAAGGAAGTCGTTGCCTCATAATTTAGGTAACCCAAATCGGAGCTTGCCAGAAAACTAGGGAAACCCGGGTTTTTACCCCCAAACTTGCTGCAACCTGTGCTTAAGGCCGATTCTTCGTGAGATTTCTTTCTGCGACGTGAAGGTTGTGGAACTAAACGACTCTCAGCTCCCTGCGCACGGGTGTGCTTGGCCATTCTACTGGAGTGGTACTAGCTTGTCTTATTCCCATATACCTCCAGAATTATCTCCGTCGCCAGTCTTGCCGACTCACCCGTCACGAGCGGCTCGCGGTCCTCTCTTACAGCGAGTATGAAATCCCTGATAATGGCCTCGTGGAGTGAGGTGTCCGCGACCGTATGGCTCGACGCGCCGCTCATTATCTTCATCTCGTGCGGACGCGATGGATTCGGAACGCCATCCACCGCCCACTTCACGATCACGTCGTTCTCCAGCAGAACGGTTCCTTTCTCCGAGTGGATTTCAAGCCTCGCGTCGAAACCGGGCTTTGCCGCCGTCGAAGCGACGATAACTCCGATCATTCCGTTTTCGTGTCTCATTATCGCGGCGCCGTGGTCTTCGACTTCGATGTCGTGGATGAACGTGTCGGTCATGCTGACGGTCTTCGATGGTTTTCCGAAATACCATCCGTATATGTCGATGTAATGCGATGCCTGCTGCATGAACGGTCCGCCGCCGTCGATTGCCCATGTCCCCCTGTATTTCCCGCTCCTGTAATAGTTGTTGTCGCGGTAGTTGTTGATCGTCAGCTCTGCGGCAAATACGCGGCCGAGGACTTTCGCGTCGAGAAGCTCCTTAACCGCTTTGATATCAGGGCTCATCCTCCGCTGGTAGGCGACACCGAGCTTCACCCCGGCTTCCCTGCAAGCTCCGATCATTGAGTCCACGGAAGGTAGGGAAATATCGATTGGTTTCTCGCAGAGGACATGCCTTCCAAGATTCGCGGCCTCTATTGTGCCTTCATGATGAAAACTGTTGGGGGTACAGATTATCACGGCGTCATACCCCGCCTTGATAGAAATGAGTGAAGATTCGACTTCGAGACCGGAGCTCGCCCACTCAGGCTTCCGCATTCCTCTCGAGACGGTTCCGACGATCTCTGCCTCCCGGATGTTGCCGATTGCCTTAGCGTACGTGTTGCTGATATTTCCCGTGCCGACTATTACAAATCTGAATTTGTCCGCCATATGCTTTCCGCTGATTACCTGAGTCCCTTCATATGAAAATATAAGATGCGATCATGAAATAAACGGTTTGGAAAAATTGGGTGGAGATGTGTAATAGTAGATGGGAAAAATGAGAGCAGGCGGTGCCTCTCTACACCGCCTGCCCGTGTGTCACGCGTTGTTCCTCGTTAAACTCTATCTCTTTTTGCGGTCACGTTGAGACATCTCCATTTTCGCGTTCCCCGTGCTTTCTTCGTTGACAGCGGTCTTTTGCATTGTGGCGTATTCCTGCGGAGTCATGTCTTTCATCTTCTCCAGAAACGCGACAATTGCCCAGATCTTCTGGTCTGAATGCGTTTTCCCGAAGCCCGGCATTCCCGTGCTCTTTATGCCGTTCTTAACGACCCAGAAGAGCCGGCCGGCTCCCATTTCTTTGGCCGAGTGCATGAGGTTCGGCGGGTGCGGGTACAGGCCCTGTCCGATTTCAGAACGGTCTACACCCGGTGCGCCGTGGCATGTCTCGCACATCTCGTGATAATGGCCGTAGCCTTCGACGATCATCGAAGAATCGGTCAGCGTGGGGACCGCTATTCCTTTTGAGTAGTGCTCGGCTGAGTTATCGCTGGTCCTGCTGAATACCCAGTGAATGAAGCCGGGATCCGGCGACATGGTTGAGACATTGTACAGGCCTGAATTTACGAAAATCACGAGGAGAATCAGTTCCACGACCAGTACGGATACGATTACACCGACAGTCTTCATTTATACTCCGATCATATTTGCTCGTTTACGAAAATGTGCAGTCAATGATTTAACACCAACGAATTAATTCAAGTTTCCTTGACATTCTTTTTGACGAATGTTAGTTTGAATTTGCTAGGGCAATTAGGGACATAAAGGGCATGTCGTGCACAATTTTCTGAGAGTTGCTACAATTGTACTATTTGTAACAGGCGTAGCACAAGGGCAAGTATCGGATAACAATTCCACCAGCGTCGGTAAGATCGGGCTTACGGTCACGAGCTTCGGACGCATCGGGAATTCATTCAACGCATCTTTCTGGCCGGCTCAACCTTCATGCGAGTACACCATCTCACCGGTACGCTCGCATATCGAACAACTTTTCAACGGCGGGCTCTGGATCGGCGGATACAGGAACGGGCAGGGTCCGTTTGTCTCAACCGCGGCCATCGACAGGAGTTTCTCGGTGGAGGAATTCACGCAGCCTCCCGACAGCGGCCTCACGGAACGGAGCTCGCTTTCCGACTCGCGTTACTACAGCCCCAGGGCCATCAGCCACCAGGACTTCGTCGCGGATTACACCGATTCCAACACGACCAACCCCGCGACAGGCCAGAGAATCCTCGATCACGTCCCCCTTAACGTGTCGGTTCACCAGGAATCGTACGCTTGGGAATTTCCAATCGCGGATTTCTTCGTAGTCCTCAGCTTCAACGTCAGGAACACAGGGAGTACGCCCCTCGATTCGGTATATATAGGTTTCGTGAACGACTTTGTGGTTCGAAATACCAATTATCGTTTGCCTAACGAAGGGAGCCCATTCTATTCCGGCACCGGGGTCGGATACGTCGACTCGTTGAGGCTGGCATATGGATTCGACGCGGAGCACCGGGCCCAGGACATGCCGACCGACACATATATATCGATGAAATTGCTCGGCGTCGACCCTTTGAGCTCGATACTTCCTTCCCGGTCAGATGTCCTCGACTCGTTGAACAAATTCACTCACTTCTCCGGGTGGCAGTTCAGGCTCTCGACTGGCGACGCGAACCTTTTCTCACCGGCTGACGATCAACAGCGTTTCGAAAAGATGGAAACATCTACTTCATCCGATTATTATCTCAATCCCGCAAACCAGTCCTACTTCGGGAAAGCGGGGAACAGGTACACCCTCCTTTCGGTGGGGCCGTTCACGCTGATGCCGGATTCTTCCGTGACGGTGGTCTATGGAATAGTAGCCGCGCCGAAATTCAATACAGGGAATCCGACGGATTATCAGAATAACGTAGCAGCTTCCCGGCAGACTCTATACGAGAACGCCACGTGGGCGCAGCGGACCTACAACGGCGAAGACAGAAACGGAAACGGCGTTCTCGATCCCGGGGAGGACCTGGACGGGAACGGAAAGATCACCCGATATATATTCCCGAATATCCTTCCTCCTCCACACATGCGCGTTGTGCCGGGCGACAGGGAGGCGACGATTTACTGGGACGATACACCCGAGAACGTCATCGATCCGCTCCTCAACCGCAAGAATTTTGAGGGATACAGGCTTTACATGTCGAAACCCGGATATGACTTCAGAGGGCTCCAGGATCCGCTCGTGGAAGCAGCGAGCTTCGACCTCGTTGATTCGCTGGGATTCGATGCCGGCCTCCCCGCACGGCTGGTGACACCTAAGCAGTTTGCCGGCGATCCGAACAAGTATACCTATCAGTATGTCGTACCGGGTCTTCTGAACGGCTGGCAGTACCTGTTCGGGGTGGAGGCATTCGACAAGGGAGATCCAACTTCCGGGCTTCCGAGCCAGGCGTCGACACGCGCCACCGCGAAGGTGTTCCCTGGTACGGCCGCCGCAACGGGCGATTCGGCCGCGGTCGGTGTCTTCCCGAATCCATATTACACGCACGCGATCTGGGACGGGACGGGAGAGCGTGAGCGGAAGATTTACTTCTACAATCTCCCAGCGAAGTGCGAAATCAGGATCTACACGGTGGCGGGCGATATCGTTGCCACTCTCGAACACAACGGAGCGACGTACAACGGTTCAGATATGCAATGGTTCCAGCATTATTCATCCGACAACACACAGGTTTTTCCGGGCGGGATGCACGCCTGGAACCTTATCACCGATGCCGACCAGGCGATAGCAACAGGTCTCTATTTATTTACCGTGCGGAACACCGCTACGGGCGAAATCAAGCGTGGGAAATTCCTTGTAATTAAATAGCAATTAGCGGTTGGCGATTAGCTATTAGCGAGGAGAGATTGAGAAACTTCAGGGAGCTTATAGTATGGCAGAAAGCGCATAAGATGACTTTGGACGTTTACCGGGCAACTGCATCTTTCCCGAAAGAGGAAACCTACGGTATCACAAGCCGGCTAAGGAGAGCCGCCAGCTCGGTTCCGGCAAACATAGACGAGGGTTGCGGTAAAAATAGCGATGCTGAATTTGCCCGTTTCACGCAAATAGCAGCAGGCTCAGCAAGCGAGGTGGAATATCACCTTCTCCTTGCGCACGACCTGAATTTCATCGAGCCGGCAAGTTACGCAAAACTCGATTCAGACGTAAACGAAGTGAAGAAGATGCTAAACGTATTTCTTCAAAGATTGAGATCTAAGAGCTAACAGCTAATTGCTAACGGCTAGAACTAAAGGAGACTTAAATATGAGAAAAGTGATATTGTCCTTGCTTCTGTCTGCTTCTTTCGCTTTCGCGCAGACATATCAAGAGAAAACACTATACGACCTTAATTTCGTCACGATGGATTCGTTGAGGCTTGCCGATTCGCTCGGCGTCTCGGGAAGGTCGAGCCTGACCAATACTCCTTGTCTGGGCGACACCGTTACGGTTACGGGAGTCGTCATAACGGCTCCTCCCATCGTGGGGAACGTCAAGGTCAGCGGTAACTGGTCGTTCTACATCCAGAGCACCGACAGCGCCGAGTGGGGAGGGATGAATGTCTTCTACCGTGACTCCACTGCCGCGATCGCTGCCGGCTACGGCTCGATCGACACAGCTTACGTCGTTCAGTTGACAGGTTATCTTATGAAGTACTCCTCCACGAGCATCATGGGCAACTTCGAGCTCGTGCCGATAGCCGGCGACGTGAGCGTCGTCGGTATAAACCCCACCCGCCCTGATCCGGCGGAGGTGAAGCTGAGCGACCTTGTAGAGGGTGACCTGCGGTCCGGAGGGAAGATGAAATTCGGTACCGGGACGAAGTACAAGAATGCGTATGTAATTGTTCGGAACGTCACTGTGAAGGACCGCGTCAAGTCGAGCAGCGGCCAGTGGAGCTGGACAGTCCAGGACGCCCAGGGGAACACAATCGGCACTTATGACATCTCTCAGTATTTTTCGGCGCGGCCGGCTTACGCCTTTGATCCTAACTGGGAACCGCCGCCTCCCGGGTCGAAACTTGACTATGTCAGAGGAGTCCTGATGGCCTATTCAAGCTACGGTTATGAAATCGCGCCGATGTATCCCGGAGATATCAAGGGAGATTTCACACCGAGTATTACCGCGACCGGATTTTCAACGAGAAGGTCCGTTGCCTTCCCCGGCGCGACTGATCCGGTAACCGTTAGAACTTACGTCGAGGCGACAAACCCCGACACCGCCGTCAAAATCGACTCCGTCTTCGCGCATTACTCCGTGAACAACGGGAGTTACATCAGGCTCAAGATGGCGGCGGACACCTCCAGCACTTATACAGCCACAATCCCCGCGCAGGCGGCGGGTTCTTTCGTGAAATATTTCTTCGAGGCATGGTCCAACTCACTTGTATCGACTTCTCCCGACACTTCCAACACCGCGCTGTTTTACTACGTCAAATCTGCCGGATACGCCATCAAGGATGTCCAATACACTCCCTTCAAAGACGGCAACAGCGGCGCTATCGATCTGTCGGTGACCGTCAAAGGAATCGTGCAGGCGGACACGAACGATTTTCCGTTGGAACTCGATCACCGCAACAGCGCGACCAAAACGCCGCGCGTGTTTATTCAGGATGGCGCCGCGCCATGGAGCGGGATGATGCTTTACGATTCGCTCGCGTATCCCCTGCACAAGAGCGACAGCGTCTCGGTAACCGGCACCGTGAGCGAGTACTCGGGCATGACTGAGATTACCGTGACTTCCGCCACGAAGATCCAGAGCGGCATGCAGACATACCCGCCGGTGAGGTTGAGCACCGGCACTGTGGGCGGGAAGGTAAGCGGGGATTCCACGGCGGAGAAATGGGAAAGCATCCTCGTCCGGTTCGATACGGTTTCCATAACGAACAACGACCCCGATCCGACCTACAGTATCACGAGCGCGAACGGCAGCTTCAGAGAATATATGGTGAACGACGGTTCCGGTGACTGCCGGGTCGACGACGACGGGAGCAACACTTACAGTGTCGATCCTCACGATACCGCATGGGGGTTCCAGATTCTTCCCAAGGGTGCCGACATCGAGAGCCTTACCGGAATACTCGAATACACCTACGGCAATTACAAGCTGTACCCCAGAACAAATAGCGATTTCGGTACTGTAACGGGAATCAGGCGTGAGCCGGTCACCGTTCCTCAAACGTATTCGCTGGACCAGAACTACCCGAACCCGTTCAACCCGACAACTACGATACGCTACTCGATACCGAACTCGAGCATGGTAACGCTCACCATCTATAATATCCTCGGGCAGGAGATCGCCACGCTGGTCCACCAGCGCCAGGGTGCGGGCACGTATACTGCCACGTTCCAGGCTTCGAGGTTTGCCAGCGGCGTCTACTTCTACAGGCTGACAGCCGGGAGCTTCACGTCGGTAAAGAAGATGTTGATGCTGAAGTGAGGACTGCTGGAAACTGCGACTCACCTCCAGGGTGAGTCGCAGTTGAGCGACAGTCGGAAGCAAAA
>JAJYGB010000004.1 GCA_021785235.1 Bacteroidota bacterium | reverse complement strand
GATCTGTTGAGGCGGCGGGCATCCTTGTCTGTCATTACGCCTTTGTTGGTCGAGACGATCGCGACTCCAAGCCCGTTCAGTACGCGGGGAAGCTCACCCGCCCCGACATAGACACGGCGTCCCGGAACGGAGATGCGTCTCAAACCGGAAAGTACCGGCTTGCCATTATAGTATCTCAGATATATCCTTATTGTTCCCTGAGCATCCGCTTCCATCTCGCTATACTTATCTATGTAATGCTGCTCATAAAGGATTTTCGTAATGGCTCTTTTCAAATTACTTGCCGGCACATCCACTCTTCTTTGGCGTGCAGTTGCTGCATTTCTCAGTCTTGTGAGGAAATCAGCAATAGGGTCAGTCATCGACATCGACTAGCACTCCTGAATTAAATTACCAACTTGCTTTTTTTATTCCGGGTATCAACCCGTCCAAAGCCAATTTTCTGAAGCAAATACGGCATACGCCGAATTTGCGGTAGTAAGCTCTCGGTCGCCCGCAGATCGTGCAACGGTTATGCTTTCTCACTTTGTACTTGGGCTCTCTCTGAGCTTTTACAATCATCGCTGTTCGCGCCACTCAAATACTCCTTTCGATCTTAAGCAGCTTCGCCGAAGTTTCCTTCGGACGCTTCACGTTTTCTGAAAGGCATCCCGAAACCCTTCAACAACTCGTACGCTTCTTCATCGGTTCTGGCAGTGGTCACGAAGGTGATATCCATGCCAAAAATTCTCTCGATCTTATCGACGTCTATTTCCGGGAAGATGATCTGTTCCTTCAGGCCGAGCGTGTAGTTGCCTCGCCCATCGAACGATTTGTCCGGCACTCCCCTGAAGTCGCGGACGCGCGGGATCGCAAGGCTGATAAGACGATCCATAAACTCGTACATCTTGCCGCTTCTTAGAGTAACCTTGCACCCGACGGCCATTTTTTCGCGGAGCTTGAAATTCGATATCGCCTTCTTCGCGCGGGTGATTGCCGGCTTCTGCCCCGTAATCACGGTAAGTTCCCGGACGACCGTTTCCAGAATCTTCTGGTCCTGTGTCGCCTCGCCCACGCCGCAGTTTATCGCTATCTTCTCAAGCCTGGGAACCTGCATGGTATTCTTGTAGCTGAATCTCTTCATCATGGCAGGAACGACTTCCTTCTTGTAGAGATCAGACAAGCGCGGGGTCACCTTCGCTTCGACGACTTCCTCCGCCTGCGGGGCCGGGGCCCCTTTCGCTTTCGTCTGCGGAGCGGCTTTCGGCTTCTTCTCTTTTCCGCTCTGCTGTGCTGGTTTTTCGGTTTTTTCTTTTGCCATTCTTCAGACTCGATTAAAACATTTCGTTACAGTTTTTGCAGACACGCATCTTCTGATTGCGGCCACCTGTTGTGGTCGCCACGGTCTTGTATCCCACTCTGCTGGCTTTGCTGCATTTCGGGCATATGACCATCACGTTCGAAGCATGGACCGATTGCTCCCTTTCGAGGATGCCGCCTGCGGGCATTTGCCTTGTCGGCTTAGTGCTGCGTTTTCTTATATTCACTCCCTCAACAAGAACTCTCTGTTTATCGGGAATCACCCGCAGGACCTTTCCCGATTTTCCACGGGAGTTTCCGCTGATGACCAGTACCATATCGTTTTTATGAACGTTCATTCTCAAAACCTCTTTTAAAGGACTTCGGGTGCGAGTGAGACAATCTTCATGAACTGCTTATCGCGAAGTTCGCGAGCGACGGGCCCGAATATGCGTGTGCCGCGCGGTTCGCCCTGCTGGTTCAGCAAGACCGCGGCATTCTCATCGAACCTGATGAAAGTCCCGTCCGGTCTCTTGTACTCCTTCTTGGTCCTCACCACGACAGCCTTCGACACATCGCCTTTTTTCACTTCAGCGCCGGGTATCGCCTGCTTAACGGAGACGACAATCAAATCTCCGAGCCCTGCGTAACGCCTGTCATGCCCGCCGAGCACCCGTATGCAGCGGACTTTCTTTGCGCCCGAATTGTCGGCGACTACGAGATTTGTCTCTTCCTGAATCAATTTCTAAACCTCCGTTACTTCGCTTTTTCGACAATTTCTACAAGGCGCCAGCGCTTACTCCTGGACAGCGGCCGCGTTTCCATGATCTTCACGATGTCGCCGATATGCGCTTCGTTCTTTTCGTCATGCGCCATGAGCTTTGTAGTTTTCTTGAAATATTTCTTGTAGATAGGATGCGCAACACGTCTTTCGATACTTACAACGATCGACTTCTGCATCTTGTTGCTCACGACTTTACCGACCCTGACTTTTCGCAGGCTTCTCTTTTCGGCTGAGCTTTCCATCAAGCGACCTCACTCTTATCTGAACTGTCAGCAGTTTTGTTCTTCGCCTTCGAGATCTCGCGCTCATGAAGGATCGTCCTCATCCTCGCTATCTCCTTCTTGAGAAAGCGGGCCTGCACCGGGTTCTTCACATCGCCGCCGACGGCTTTCTGAAATTTCATCTTGTCGAGCGCTTCCAGATTATCTTTAATGCGTTGCTGAATTTCTTTTTCCGACATCGGCCGGAGTTCATGGGGCTTTATCATTTTCCTAACCCTCGTAATCCATGCTTACAACAAACTTCGTTTTGATCGGGAGTTTATGGGCCGCGAGTCTCAACGCTTCCTGTGCTATCGTTGCGTTGACTCCTCCGATCTCAAACATTATTCTTCCCGGCTTAACGACCGCGACCCAGAACTCAGGCATTCCTTTTCCTTTTCCCATTCTAGTCTCGGCGGGTTTCTTTGTTACCGGCTTGTCGGGGAAAATTCTGATCCAGATTCTTCCATCGCGTTTCATCTGTCTTGTCAGGGCGACGCGAGCCGCTTCGATTTGACGAGCGGTAATCCAACCGGGCTCGAGCGCTTTCAGGCCAAAATCACCGAATGCAACCGAGCTTCCGCGCTGGGCTTTGCCGCGCATCCTTCCGCGCTGGGTCTTCCTGTATTTTACTCTTTTCGGCATCAACATCTTTAAGTCTCCTTAGTATTATCGCGGAAGCGGTCCGTAGACTTCGCCGCGGCAAATCCAAACCTTCACGCCTATCAGTCCGTATATCGTTCTAGCAGCTACGCTGGCATAATCGATGTCCGCGCGGAGAGTATGCAGCGGAACTCTTCCCTCACGGTACTGTTCGGTACGGGCTATTTCGGCACCGCCGAGCCTTCCCGCACACATGACGCGGATGCCTTCCGCTCCCATGCGCGATGCCGACGTGATGGCGTTCTTCATCGCTCGGCGGAAATTAATTCTTCCCTCGAGCTGATTGGCGATATTTTCCGCAACCAGGTACGCGTCGAGTTCGGGTCGTTTGATCTCAAATGTCTTGATCTTGACTGCTTCCCTTCCGGTAAGCTTCTTCAACTCGGCTTCGAGCTGGTTGACATCTTTACCGCTCTTGCCAATGACAATTCCCGGACGGCTCGTGTGAATAGCTACCGTCAGCTGGCTTCCTTTTCGCTCGATGATCAGCCTTGAGACACCGGCCTTGTTAAGGCGGTTCCGCAAATAGTTCCTGACCTTCTCATCTTCCGTCAGTAATTTTGAATATCCCTTTCGCTCAAACCATGTGGAGTCCCAATCGCGGGTAATTCCGAGCCTAAAGCCAACAGGATTAGTCTTTTGTCCCAAAAGTTCCTCCTAAGTCGTTCCCGTCGAAACGGGTATGCGTCTGGATTAATTTCATTCTTTGGTTGCCACAACAACGGTTATGTGGTTGCTTCTTTTTCTGATACGATACGCGCGTCCCTGAGGAGCCGGCAACACTCTCTTAGCAACCGGACCGCCATCGACAAAAATCTCTTTCACAATGAGGCTTTCTTCATCGACCTTGCCGACATCTTCCCTGTTCATGATGTTTGCCACAGCCGAACGGACAGCCTTCTCGGCGTCTTTAGCCGCATGCTTCGGTGAGAAATGCAGGATTGACAATGCCTGCCCCACACTCTTGCCGCGAATGAGGTCCACGACGAGTCTCATCTTTCTCGGCGAAGAACCTATATATCTGGCTACTGCTTTTGATTCCATTTCCAAGACTCCTTTATGCAGGCGTTGCGGTCTTTTCGGATTTCACTCCGGGATGGGCCCTGAAGGTGCGGGTCGCGGCAAACTCGCCGAGCCTGTGCCCCACCATCGCCTCGATGATGTACACCGGGATGAATTTATTTCCGTTATGAACCGCGAAAGTGTGACCCACAAAATCGGGGACGATCATGCTGTCGCGCGACCAGGTCTTGATCACCTTTTTCTGGTTCTTCTTGTTGAGATCCTCAACCTTTTTCATGAGTTTCGGATCGACGTAAATACCTTTTTTTACCGAACGGGCCATGTCATTCCAACCGTTATTTTCTTCGTTTCACGATATACTTGTTTGACTGCTTGTTTCTTTTGCGCGTCTTCTTACCTTTGGTCTTCCAGCCCCAGGGAGACACGGGATGCGGGTTACCCTGCGGGGACTTTCCTTCACCGCCGCCGTGCGGGTGATCGACCGGGTTCATCACAACTCCTCTTGACTGAGGCCTAACGCCGAACCAGCGAAGTCTCCCGGCCTTGCCCCAACTGATATTTTCGTATTCCGCATTGCCGACAACGCCGATGGTGGCTTTGCAGTCGGTCCTGATCATTCTCATCTCACCTGAAGGGAGTCTTAGCGTGGCGAAATCGCCCTCCTTCGCGGCGAGTTGAGCGGAATTTCCAGCGCTGCGGGCCATCTGCGCGCCTTTGCCCGGCTTCAACTCAATGTTATGAATCGTGGTTCCGACGGGGATGTTCTTCAACAGCATCGCATTGCCCGGCTTGATCTCCGCCTGCTCACCAGTTTGAACCGCGTCTCCGACCTTCAGGCCTTCCGGAGCGATGATGTACCTCTTCTCTCCGTCCACATAATGCAACAACGCGATTCTGGCGTTCCGGTTCGGGTCATACTCGATCGCCGCAACCTTGGCATCAATGCCGTTCTTTTCGCGCTTGAAATCTATGATACGATAAAACTTTTTGTGCGCGCCGCCGCGATGACGGGAGGTTATCCGCCCCTGATTATTCCTGCCACCGGAGCTCTTAATAGGAACGATGAGCGCCTTCTCAGGCTCCGTCTTCGTTACTTCCTCAAACGTGGAGACCGTGTAAAAGCGGGTCGCCGGCGTCATCGGTTTTAGTTTCTTTAAGCCCATCTCAAAATCCTTTGCCGTTCATTATTTCTTTGTTCATATACGGCGCAAAGCGCTCATAAGCCTACGCGGTACCGAGTAAATCAATCGTGTAACCTTCCATAAGAGTCACGACGGCTTTCTTTCTGCCGGGCCGTCTTCCTTCAAAGCGTCCACGTTTTGTCATCGTGCCTATGATTTTTCCTTTTATCACGACCGTGCGAAGGCTCTTCACTTTCACACTGAAACGCTTCTCAATCTCGCGTGTAATCTCAATCTTGTTTGAATCTTTTGTGACCTCAAAAACGTACTGATGCCGTTCCTGTAACTTGGTGTTCTTTTCGGTCAACAGGGGTCTAATCAAAACCGAACTCATTTCGTTTCTCCGACCATTTTGTCCTGCAAAGCCGTGAGCGCGCTCTTCTGGAAGAGGACGACATCGTTGTTCAGAATCTCGTACACCGAAGCGCCGACGGCATCTTTCACGAATACTTTCTGCATATTCCTGACCGCCAGGAATATCTTCTTATCACCTTTGGGCAAAAGCACGAGTACCTTTTTCCCCTTCAGGCCGAGGGAATTCAGTATTTCGATGACGCGTCTCGTCTTCGACTCTTCGAGCGTGAAGTCTTCAACAACCATGAGCCCGGTATCTTTTGCCTTGTAGGAAAGCGCAGACTTCTTCGCAAGGATTTTCACCTTGTCGTTAACCTTCTTCTCGTAGTCGTGAGGTTGCGGCCCGAATATAGTGCCGCCGCCGACCCAGACAGGGTTTCTGATCGAGCCGCTGCGCGCCCTCCCGGTGTGTTTTTGCTTCCAGGGTTTCTTGCCGCCTCCGCGGACTTCCCCGCGGGTTTTCGTCTTATGCGTTCCCTGCCGTGCATTGGCCAGATAAGCCGTCACGGCCTGGTAAATAGCCTGGTCATTCGGCTTTATCTCAAATATCGCCGGCGACAGGTCTACCATCTCACCGGTCTTGCTACCATCGATTTTCAAAACTTCTAATTGCATCTTGGGAACCTCTTTCACTTCCAGATTTGCACGTAACCGTTCGTCGGACCGGGAACCGACCCCTCTACGAGGATGAGGTTCGAGTCGGGGATCAGGCGTACCACTTTAAGGTTCTTCATTGTGGAGCGTTTTCCTCCCATTCTTCCCGCCATCCTCAGTCCTTTGAAGACGCGTGACGGGTAGGAAGAGCTGCCGACTGAACCGGGAGCACGCAACCTGTCGCTTTGACCGTGGGTAACCGCGCCGCCTCCGAAGTGGTGGCGCTTGACAACTCCCTGGAATCCCTTGCCTTTCGAGGTTCCGGTAACGGATATTCTGTCACCGACGGCGAATATCTTATCGACATTGATCACGTCGCCTAATTTGAACGACGCAATATCGAACCCGTCGAACTCACACAGTATCTTCGCCGGTTTAACCCCGGCCTTCGCAAAATATCCTTTCATCGGCTTCGCCACTAGACGCTCGGGCTTCTCGCCGAAACCGAGCTGAAGCGCCTCGTAGCCATCACGATCTTTTGTCTTGATCGCGGTGACGGGACAGGGCCCTGCTTCAATAACGGTTACGGAGATGGAATTCCCTTTCTCGTCGAACACGTTAGTCATGCCGAGTTTTTTGCCAAGCAGACCGCTCATTATCTCAAACTCCGGTTTCTCATAAACATCCCTCCAGGAGGGAGAAATTAAAGATTGCCATAAGCTGTGGCCTTTAGACCTTCATCTCGACGTCGACTCCTGCGGGGAGATCGAGTTTAGTGAGGGAATCAACCGACTTCGAAGAAGCGTTGTAAATGTAAATCAGACGCTTGTGCTGCCGAAGTTCGAACTGTTCCCGGCTCCTCTTGTCGACGTGAGGTGAACGAAGGACGGTATAAATCGTTTTCTTGGTCGGCAGCGGGATCGGGCCGGAGACAACCGCTCCGGTGGACTTAATCGTCCTGACGATCTTCTCAGCCGATTTATCAATCAGAGCATGATCATAGGATTTCAGCTTTATCCTGATAGTCTGACCAGCCACAGCTTACCTCGCTTCCATAATTTTGTCAGCGTTCAAATTGATTACTCTATAATTTTCGTTACTACGCCTGCACCGACCGTATGGCCGCCTTCGCGGATAGCAAAGCGAAGTCCTTCTTCCATGGCAATCGGAGTGATCAATTCGATTCTCAGGTTGTCGACGTTATCGCCCGGCATAACCATCTCTGTGCCGGCGGGGAATTCAGTAGCGGATCCGGTAACGTCTGTCGTGCGGAAGTAGAACTGCGGGCGGTAACCCTTGAAGAACGGAGTATGACGTCCGCCTTCTTCCTTGCTCAGGACGTAAACCTGGGCGATGAATTTCGTGTGCGGTGTGATTGAGCCGGGCTTCGCGAGGACCATTCCGCGCTCGAGCTCTTCCTTTTCCACGCCGCGGAGGAGCGCGCCGATGTTGTCACCCGCCATTCCCTCGTCGAGTTCTTTTCTGAACATCTCGAGTCCGGTGACTACGGCCTTCTTGTGGGCGCCGAGACCTATGATCTCGATTTCCTCGCCGACCTTTACTTTTCCGCGCTCAACGCGACCGGTACCGACAGTACCGCGTCCGGTGATCGTGAAGACGTCTTCGATCGGCATGATGAACGGCTTGTCAACATCGCGCTGCGGGAGCGGGATGTAGCTGTCAACCGCATCCATCAGATCATAAATACACTTGAACCGGGGATCGTCGGCCTTCGCATTGGGGTCATTGCCGGCTTCCATTGCTTTCAAGGCACTGCCCTGAATGATGGGTATCTCGTCGCCGGGGAAATTATACTTCTTCAAAAGATCGCGGACTTCGACCTCGACGAGCTCGAGGAGCTCAGGATCGTCGACCATATCGACCTTGTTCATGAATACCACAATCTTCGGCACGCCGACCTGGTAAGCCAGGAGGATGTGCTCTCGGGTCTGAGGCATAGGACCGTCGTTGGCCGCAACCACCAGGATCGCACCGTCCATCTGGGCGGCACCGGTGATCATATTCTTTATATAGTCAGCATGTCCGGGGCAGTCGACGTGAGCGTAGTGTCTCGTTGCCGTCTGATATTCCACGTGTGCGGTCGCGATCGTTATGCCGCGGGCCTTCTCTTCCGGTGCGTTGTCGATACTATCGAAACTTCTCGCGGACGCCAAACCCTTTTTAGCCAGGGCAAGCGTGATTGCCGATGT
>JAJYGB010000458.1 GCA_021785235.1 Bacteroidota bacterium | reverse complement strand
CCTCTATACTGCTGTGCTTACCACACAGGGTGGGATGATTAAAGACTGGACCCTGACGAAATATAAGACATGGAACGGCGGGCCGGTTGAGCTAGTCAACTACAAGCACAATGGAGATTACAGTCTCGTCTTCCAGTCGATGAGCGGAAAGTTGATCGACACAAAAGGTCTTTTCTTCACAGCTCCATTCACGAACGGGGAAGTCGTGAAACTGAAAAACGGGCAGACATTCAACATCGCCTTTGCGCTGAACGTAAACGATTCTTCGAAGATAGTCCGGGAGTACACTTTCAAGGGAGGATTTTACAATTTCGGTACTAACGTTGTTTTCGAACACATGTCTAGGTATATCGCCAACTACCAGTACCAGGTTACCTGGCAGCATGGTCTGAACTACACAGAGGAAAACAGCGTCGACGAATCGAGTTTCTCGACCGCATACGCCTACAGCGGAGGCGAAGCCGTGACGCTTGATGCGACTAAGCCCGGCGAGCCCGTGAAACAGCAGGTAAGCGGCAACACCAAATGGGTTGCCCAGACAACCAAGTATTTCGCGGCAGCGATAGTTCCCGAAACAAGGCCCGCTGATGGCGCGTATCTTCACGGAAACGAATTTCATCTTCCGAATAACGGCCTATACAGGGACTACTACACCGCTCTGGAGATGAGGTTCGAGGGGAGACCCATCCAGTCCGATTCATTCATGGTCTACATCGGTCCCCTTGAGTACAACCTCCTTAAGTCGTACCACATAGGCCTGGAGCAAATTGTCGGCCTCGGTTGGAAGTGGGTCATAAGGCCGATAGCCGAATACGTTATGCTGCCGGCGTTCCAGTTCCTCCACAAATACATACCGAACTACGGTCTTGTAATCATCATATTCGCGATACTTCTCAAACTTCTCCTGAATCCACTGACGATATCCAGCATGAAGTCGATGCGAAAGATGCAGGCGCTTCAGCCGATGATGGAAGAGATCAAGGAGAAGTACAAGGAAGATCAGCAGAAGATGAACCAGGCGATCATGAACTTGTACAAGGAGTACAAGATAAATCCGCTTGGCGGTTGTCTCCCGATGTTCTTACAGCTCCCGATTCTATACGCTCTCTGGGCGATTTTTCGGAGCGACATCGTCCTTCGTCAGTCGAACTTCATATGGTGGATCAAGGATCTTTCCATTCCTGATACCATCCTCAGGCTTCCTTTTACGCTCCCATTTTTCGGGATGAACCAGATCAGCGGCCTCGCCACGCTTATGGCGGTAACGCAGTTCATACAGACCAAGATGACTACCACAGACCCGAGGCAGAAATTTATCGTCTACTTCATGCCGATAATGATGTGGCTGATCTTCAATAATTTCCCAGCCGGGCTGAACCTCTATTATTTCGTTTACAACCTCCTTGCGATCGGACAGCAATACATGCTGAATCGAAAACCGATGGAAGAAATGCTTGTGAAAGCGACTCCGAAGAAGAAGAAGGATAAACCATCGCGTCCGACGAGGCCGCAAATGGGTAACAGGGCAATGAGAAGAAGCTCCTGATTTAGTATTCCCAATGCCTGGGATGCGCGCCATGGTTTCGGTTCCGTGCCATGAGCGCGCGAGAGGGAACGGATCCAACCATATCTCACAACTTGACTTTTCGCGAGTTCAACTTTAGCTTTTGCTAAGCTAATCCACTCATTAAGGGACGTCAATAATGCGTGGAACGGCCTTTTGAAGGGAGTCGACGCTTCAAACGAGGACCAGCAGAACCTGCCTTCTTTACAATTTCACGCAAACCATCGAACCATTGGTAATTTTCGCCGCATATAGATCGGTCGAGTCACTGGCATCTATTACCGCGGTCCACGAGTTACCAGGAGTGATCTGATGCCTATCGGCCAGTTCAAAATGGATTTTGCATGGAAGAAAACGATCGACTGCGTGAAGAGAACAAACGCCTGAAGCGGGCCGTCGACGAACTCTCTATCCTAAACGAGCTCGCTTCTGCGATTGGAGGCCTCAACAACTCCGAAGAAATTATCCGCAAGATACTTAATCGCGCCCTCCGCGCTTTGAACGCTGAGCAGGGTGTAGTGACGCTGGTGGCGGAAGGTGACGATAATCCGCTGCGAACTCTAGTGAGAAGCTCATTCACATCGTCCGAACACACTGCGCTTCATTTCAACGACATGCTGCTCGGATGGATGACTCACAATAAGAGTCCGATCACGCTTAACGATCCCGTTTCAGATCGGCGCTTCGGAGGTGCAGAATGGAATCCGATGGTCAGGTCCCTTGTCTGCGTACCCATGCTTGTCAGGTCAGGATTGAAGGGAATTCTGACCGTCTACAACAAGAAGAACAGCGAGAAATTTTCGGACGACGATCAGAGGCTTCTATCGATAATAGCGGCACAGTCGGCGCAGGTTATCGAGAATGCCAGGTTGTATGAAGAGGAGAGTGCGCTCATGAAGATTCGGCGCGAGCTCGATCTTGCGTCGCAGATACAGAGCGATCTTTTGCCGAAAGGAAAACCGGAGATGCCGGGGTACGACATAGCGGGAGCAACTTTTCCGGCGCGATCGGTCGGAGGTGATTTTTTCGATTTCATTCCAATTGAGGATTGGAAGCTCGCCCTCTGCTTGGGTGATGTGTCAGGAAAGGGACTACCGGCCGCGCTCCTCATGACTAACATACAGGCATCCCTCAGGAGTGAAGCGTTTCTCGGTAAGCAGGCTCACGAGTGCGTCGAGAGGATGAATAAGCAGTTGTTTCTCACGACGGGCCCGGAGAAATTCGCAACTTTGTTCTACAGCATTCTTGATGGCCGAAGCAACACACTCTCCTACTGCAATGCTGGGCACGAACCTCCTTTCTTGATTTCAGACAATGGCGCGCCGCGGAGGCTGAATATAGGAGGAACGGTTATTGGAGCCATAGATCCAATGAGTTTCATGGGAGCATCAGTGAGTTTCGATCCCGGAAATTTCCTGGTGGCTTACTCAGACGGTGTCACTGAGGCTATGGATAATAACATGATACAGTTCGGGGAGGATAAGCTTTCGCGTTTGATCACGGAAAATGCCGGATTGACCGCCGCCGAATTGGTTAAGCTGATTTCCGATGCGGTAAAAGCGCATGCCGGTAGCGCTCCACAACACGATGATATAACCGCTCTGGTGATAAAACGAGAGAAGTAACGCCGGAGCAAGTGCGCAGAAAAGCCCTTCATCGACATTTGCGCTCACATCGTCTTCACCTAACCATATTGTCTGAAAGGAAGGGAACAGCAAGCTGAGAGGGAAGCGCGATATCGGCTTTAAATCGCGCTTCACGAAAATTAAGTCGGGAAATCGTATGTTAAATAGTTTCAAATAGAAGGTGACAAATGGAAGATCTAAGTTATCCAATAGGGCGCTTTGTTCCGGATCCGGAATTGACGGAGGCGAAGCGCATCACACTCATAAACGATGTTACCGCCGCTCCCGCCGCGCTTCGGGAAGCCGTGCATGGAATGACAAAGGCGCAGCTTGACACACCATATCGGCCGGGCGGGTGGACGGTTCGGCAGGTGGTTCATCATCTTCCCGACAGCCACATGAACGCGTATATGAGATTCAGGCTGGCTCTTACTGAGAACGAGCCAACTATTAAGACTTACAACCAGGCGGAATGGGCCAATCTGCCCGATGCCACTTCCGCGGACGTGGAGATCTCCATGAAGCTTTTTGAGAACCTACATCACAGGTGGGTATTCCTATTGAGCAGCATGAAGGCTGGAGACTTTAAGCGCACATTTCGTCATCCGGAAAGCGGCGTGCAGAACCTCGATATGACTCTTCAACTCTATGCCTGGCACGGCAAACATCATGTCGCGCACATAACATCACTTCGAAAGAGGATGGGCTGGTAGTGTCTTGCCAGCTGTCTGGATAGTCTCTACACGACTCTTTCGAGCGGCACCTGGAAGAGCCGGATGTGATCGTCCGGTCTCGGAATATTCTTGTTGGCTATCCTGATTTCCTGAACGAGCATTTCCAACGTCGATTCTTCCTCGAACGCTATCATGTAAACGGCGTTCGTCCCGGGAAAGCTCCGCGTGTCGAGGTGCGGATCTGTGCCATGACCTTTACCCTTGACGTGTTCCCAGCGGGTGTAGTAATCGATGCCCGCCGCTTCGAGGAGCTTCATCACACGCGGCGAAACGATATCGTTGCAGACAACGAACACTATTTTCATTTGGCCTCCCATCTAACGAATTGAACGCGCATTCATTCGTGGATCATAATCACTTCTGCTCCGTGTCGCTATCATTTGCCGCGACGTAGGAAGCCGAGCATTTTCTTGAAGGAGAGATCGTCGAGGATGGAATAAACCACTGGCACTACGAAGAGCGTCAGGAGAGTCGAAGTAATCAGCCCGCCGATTACTGCCTGTCCCATCGGGGCGCGGAACTCGCTACCTTCGCTCACGGCGAAGGCGACCGGCATCATTCCAAATATCATCGCGAAGGTAGTCATGAGAATCGGGCGAAGCCTCGTCGCGCCCGCATTGATAAGCGCCTCGGTCCGTTCCTGACCCCTGTCCCGAAGAACGTTCGCATAATCAACCAGCAAAATACCATTTTTCGTGACAAGACCCATTAGCATTATTATACCGATCATCGACATCATGGAAATAGCGCTGTTGAACGCGAGCAGACCGAGTACGGCGCCTATGAGCGACATAGGCAGCGCGAGCATTATCGCGAATGGATAAGTGAAACTCTCAAACTGAGCCGCGAGCACGATGTAAACGAATATGACCGCGAGCGCCAGCGAAAGAAGTATGTTCATGAATGACTCAGACTGCATCTGTCCCTGGCCGATGACAGCGACACTGTAACCGGGGGGAAGAGAAAGCCTGTTAGTGCTGTTCTGAATATCTCCGAGAACCTCCCCGAGAAGTCTTCCGGAGAGGTTTGCGTCGACTCGAATCTCGCGCTGCCTGTCGAATCGGTTGATCTGCGACGGACCGGAGCTCTGCCTGATATCCGCAACGTAGCTTACTGGCACGAGAAGATTTTCCCCGTTTCCAATCGCCTTGTTGCTCTTAATGGATAGGTTGTTCACGTTTTCAAATGAAGTCCTGTCTTCCTTGCGAAGACGGACCCTGACGTCATACTGCTCGTCACCTTCCTGGTATTTCGTCGCAACATATCCGTCAACTAGGGCTCTCGCCGTTGTGGCGATTTGTGCTACGTTCACGCCCAAATCCGAGGCCTTCTCGCGGTCTATCCTTATCCTGACCTCAGGCTTTGATGTCTCGAGGCTGTTCTCAATGTCAACTGCGCCAGGCGTTGTCCTAACGATGCTCTCGACTCTGTCGGCGATCCATTTGAGCGTCGTCATGTTGTCGCCACGGACGCTCATCACGACCGGTTTTTGATTCCCACCTGGACCACCCTGAGTCCCATAAGACATTTTCACTCCGGGCGTATTTCGAAGGTCCTCCCGGAGATAATTCATGATTTGCCAGATGCTCCGCTTTCGTTCGTTCTTCTTCACAAGTTTCACCAGGATATTTCCCGTCGTGACCGGATCGTTTCCCGCGCCTATCGTCAGTAGAGTAGTCGTAACTTCCGGTTGTCTCTCGAGAACATTTTCTATAAAAGAACCTATGGCGGCAGTCTGTTCCAGCGAACTTCCCGGAGCTGCGTGAATGCCGATTGTGAATTCGCTTTCGTCGGTGTCAGGGAAAAAGGATGTTCCGAGAAATCCCATCAGGAAGAAACTCGATACGAACACGGCGATTGAACCGAAGATCACGGTCTTCCGGTGGTGCAGCGACCATCTGATGGCTTTCCTGTATTTCTGGCTTAGGAGCTGGAAGAAGTGGTTGAAGTAGAAGAGTCCGCGGCGCAGCATGGAGCCTTTATTCTCAAGCTCCTCGTCGGCGGCCGTGAGCCAGCGGGAGGAAAGCATGGGGGTCAGCGTGAACGCCACGAAAAGGGAAACGAGCACCGCGACTGAGACTGTCAACCCGAATTGGTAGAAGAACCTGCCGACAATGCCGGGGGTGAAGGCTATGGGCACGAACACGGCGACTATGGTGAATGTCGTCGCCATTACCGCGAGTCCTATCTCGGCAGTCGCAGCCTTCGCGGCTTCCATTGGAGTCTCGCCCTGCTGCATGTGTCTGAATATATTCTCGATGACCACAATAGCGTCGTCGATAAGGAGACCGACCGCCAGTGAAAGGGCGAGAAGCGAGATCATATTCAGCGTGAAGTTGAGCGCATACATTATGATGAAGCTTGCGATGATGGATGTCGGAAGAGCGATGGCGCTTATAATTGTGGAACGCATATTCGCGAGGAATAGAAAGACCACGATGACCGCGAGCAGGCCGCCATAGAAAATGTCGAACAGGACGTCGTTAACCTCCTCGACGATGAAAGTGCTGTTATCCTGTGCCACGGTGATCTTGAGATCAGGCGGAATTTCCTTCTGTAAAGCAGCGAGTTGCTGCTGGATTCCCTCCGCGACACGTACGGTGTTGCTCCCCGACTGCTTCAATATGCTGAGGCCGACGGCGGGTCTGCCGTTCACCCGCGTGAGACTTGTCTGCTCCTTTACGCCGTCGAAAACCTGTGCCACGTCGGACAGATATATAGGCTTGCCGCCTGGCGTCGCAACTATAACCCTATTGAAGTCGCCGACATTCGAATATTTTCCCATCGTGCGAAGAAGTATCTGGCGTGGACCCTGCGTGAGATTGCCAGCGGGCACTTCCATGTTTGATGCAGCGACGGCCTGTATGATGTCATTTATCGAGAGATTGTAGGCCTTAAGTCTTGAAGCGTCAACCGATATCTGTATCTCTCTCTCCGCGCCGCCGACTAGATCCACTCGACCGACGCCGGGCACGTTCTCCAGTCTTTTCCTGATCACATTCTTGGCGAACGTCGTGATCTCCTTGTCCGACCGCGGTCCGGAGACCGTTAGAGTGAACATTGGTACGCTTGCCGGGTCAATGCGTTGGACTACAGGTTCTTCAAGATCTGTCGGCAGATCTGCGCGCACCGCGGAGATTTTCTCGCGAACCTCCTGCGCCGCCTGCCTTCCCTCGACCTCGAGCTTGAACTGGATTATTACAAACGAGACTCCTTCACGAGATATCGAAGTGATGTGCTCGATGCCGCCGATCGTGTTCACGGCATCTTCGATTTTCTTAGTTACATCCGTCTCCATCTGCTCAGGTCCCGCGCCTGGAAGAACGCTCGTGACGGTGACGTACGGAAAATCGATATCGGGGAACTGATCAATGTTCAATTTCATGAACGAGAAAAGCCCGAGCACGATGAGGGCGAGTATCATCATCGTCGCGAATACGGGGCGTTCTATAGATGTGTCGGCTAATTTCATGTCTGGTTTCTCCTCCGTGCAGAATAGGGAGCACGTGCCTCTCTTATCCGGAATCCGATCGGCCTCTTCCGCTTCTCGGGCGGGCTCAGTATTTCTAGAAAGGCCACATGGCTGTGTATGAACTCTCCCGGGAGGCGCTCGATATTAGCCGCGGGAATTTGCATGTGGTCATTTTTCATTTTCATTTCCCAGATTGGCGATACTGACGAAGCCGCTGTCACGCGCGTTCGTGGCGCCGGTCGTAATTACGGTGTCTCTTTCTTCGAGTCCATTGAGCACTTCGAACATTCTCCCGTCTGTCAATCCGGTCTCCACGATTCGCTGGAATGATCGACCATTTCTGACGATGAAGACACGGCTCGTGATTCCATCGCTCTGTATCGCCGCTGCCGGAACGACGATGGGCCTGTCGCGCGAAGAGACCGGCACGTTGACCCTGCAGAACATTCCAGGCCTGAACCAGTTGTCTGGCGTGTTGTTGAAGAGCGCCTTTATTTGGAACGTGCGTGATCGCACGTCTGCGGACTTGGAAAGCTGAACGATCTCACCGGTTATCTTGACGTCAGGACGCGCTTCAGAATACACCTGCACCTTCTGCCCAGTCGTCAGGCTTCCGAGATCGGTCTCGTTCACGTCGAAGTCGACCTTCATCTTTCCTATTCTCGCCACAGTCATGAGTACTCCTCCGGGCGAAGTCAGGTCGCCAACGCTGACGTTGACGGCGGTGACCACGCCGGGGATCGGGGTTGTAAGCTCGACGGCACTCTTCGCGGCGTCGAAATTCGCTTTTGCGACTTCATACGCCGTCTGGGCTCCGTCGAGAGATTGTTGGGAAATTGCCCCTTCTTTAAGGAGAGCGTTCATACGCTCATAAGTCTTCTCCGCGTTGTTGAAGGCGGCCTGTGCCTGGTAGTATTGCGAAGTCGCGCCGCTTCTGTCCAGGACGACTAACACCTGCCCGGCTTTCACCGAT
>JAJYGB010000444.1 GCA_021785235.1 Bacteroidota bacterium | reverse complement strand
TATGCTTCTCAGGATTAGTGGGGCGTTCCGGCGGGGCACGGTAATTGCACTTTTGAACAGTGCAGATGAGCAAGATTGCAGTTCAAACAGCTGATTAAAGACAGAATTCAGGGTACACTCTTGGACAGAAAAATCGAAAAGAAGCCTTTCTACAAGAAGATGAGGTCATGGGTATATATCACGGGTGCAATTCTGTTTGTGGGACTCATCGTTCTTATACTCACCGATACCGGTTCGAAGCTGAATGTTGACGTCGACAAGATCACCATCTCGACGGTTAAAAAGGGCGAGTTCCAGGAGTTCATCCCGGTAACCGGGACCGTCCGACCACGTACGACCTTCTATCTCGACGCGATCCTCGGGGGCATAGTTGAGAAGAGATATGTCGAAGAAGGCGCGATGGTTCAGAAAGGTGAGAAGATACTCAAACTGTCGAACAGTAATGTGCAGTTAAACGCGCTGCAGCAGGAGTCATTTACTTATCAGCAAATTAATGACGCGCGAAATACAAGGCTGCAAATCGAGCAGAACAGTATCGCGCTCCAGACATCGCTCGTGACAGCGAACTACGCGTTCATAAACGCGAATGAAGTCTTTGAGCGCGAAAAGAAGATGTGGGAGAAGAAACTGATCTCGCAGCTTGAATATGAGCGGGCGGAGAACAACTTCAATCAGGCCGTGGAAGAACAGGACCTTGCCCGTCGAAATTTCGTACAGGATTCCGTGCTAAAGCAGAATCAACTTACGCAGATATCAGCCTCCATAGACAGGCTTCAGAAGAATCTCGAGCTGATACGCGAGAATATCGACAACCTGACCGTAAGGGCGCCGATCAGCGGTCAGCTCACTTCTCTCAATGCTGAGACCGGGCAGTCGAAATCACCGGGAGACCAGCTCGGCCAGGTTGACGCGCTCGACGGGTTCAAAGTCAGGGCGGACATAGACGAGTTCTACATTGCTCGAGTCATGAAAGGCTTGCATGCGACGGCGGAAATCGACGGGAGCAACTATCGGCTCACGATCACGAAGGTCTTTCCGGAAGTCACCGCCGGAAAATTCCAGGTCGATTTGGCTTTCGATGGATCCGTACCGGAGGGAATCAGGAGAGGGCAAACTCTTCAAATCAGGTTGCAGTTGAGTGAGAGGACGACAGCCCTTCTTCTGGCGCGCGGCGGTTTCTACCAGAAAACGGGAGGGCAATGGGCATTCGTGCTCGACAAGTCCGGGGATGTCGCTGTCAAGAGGAATATAGGGCTGGGCCGACAGAACCCAGACTATTTTGAAGTCCTCTCCGGCCTCAGGCCCGGCGACAGAGTCGTCACCTCATCGTACGAGAATTTCGGCGATGCCGATGAATTGGTTATCAAACACTGAAGAGAAATCCGGAAAAGGAGCAAAGAAAATGGCATTCGACGAGGTACTGAACAGTGGAAAGAAGAATACCGGCGCATCAATGAAGGGGAGCACGCTCCTCCGCACCGTCGATCTCAAGAAGATATATACGACCGAAGAGGTGGAGACGACCGCGCTTGGAGGAGTGAACATTGAGATCAACGAAAAAGAATTCGTGGCCGTCATGGGGCCGTCCGGCTGCGGGAAGTCGACGCTCCTCAATATTTTCGGACTGCTCGATAACCCGAGTGGCGGAGAGTACTACTTCCTGAACGAGGAAGTGTCGAAATATCCTGAGCGGCGGCGGGCTAACATGCGTAAAGCGAATATCGGGTTCGTCTTTCAGAGCTTCAACCTGATTGACGAGCTGACGGTTTTCGAGAATGTCGAGCTCCCTCTCCTTTATCTGGGCGTCGCGGCCTCCGAGAGGAAGAAAGCGGTCGACGAGGTCCTCGAGAGGATGCAGATAATGCACCGGAAGGATCATTTTCCGCAGCAGCTGTCGGGCGGGCAACAGCAGCGCGTAGCGGTGAGCAGGGCGGTCGTCGCGAAGCCTGCCCTGATACTCGCGGATGAACCGACAGGCAATCTCGATTCCGTCAACGGCGAGGAGGTTATGAATATCCTCACGCAGCTTAACGAGGCCGGGACCACGATTGTAATGGTGACTCACTCTCCGCACGATTCGGAATTCGCCCACCGCACCATCCATCTCTTTGACGGACACGTGGTGACGGAAAACTATAAGGACAAATTCCACGTCTGAACTGACGGCCGGAAACGGGAGACCGGATAACAGACCGCGAGAGTCATCGTGCTTTCGAAGCGACGATCGGTCTCCGGCCTCCGGTGCCGGTCACACTCTAAAGGAGGAGGGCTAATGATAAGGTTATCCGGGATCGGGAAGTGCTTCGAAAATCACTCCGTCAAAACCTACGTGCTGAGGGATATCAATCTGGAAGTGAAAGAGGGCGATTTCCTTTCCGTCATGGGACCGTCGGGTTCGGGCAAGACTACACTTCTCAATATCATAGGCATGCTGGATGCTCCGTCGAGCGGTGAATATTTCTTTCTCGGCGAGCCTGTCCACAAGATGAACGAGAAGAGACTGACGGAGCTTCACAAGACCTACATAGGCTTCGTGTTCCAAAGTTACCATCTGATCGACGAACTCACAGTTTATGAGAACCTGGAGACGCCGCTTCTCTATCAGAAGGTGAGTCACAACGACAGGAAAGGAAGAGTGGCGGAGGCTCTCGGCAGATTCAACATCGCTGCTAAGAAAGACTTGTTTCCGAATCAACTCTCGGGAGGACAGCAGCAGCTCGTGGCAATCGCGAGGGCGGTCATCGGCGGGCCGAAATTGATCCTGGCCGACGAACCGACCGGCAATCTGCATTCGGAACAGGGGAAAGAGATCATGGAATTGCTGAAGGAGCTGAATAAACAGGGGACGACAATCGTGGTGGTCACACACTCGGAAACTAATGCGGCTTATGGAAACAAAATAATAAAACTGAAGGATGGATGGATCGAGAAATGAAACGGAGACAGGAACCCGGAGACAGTGGGCCGGGAAGATGGTGCATCCATCTTCTGACTCCCTGCCTCCGGTCTCCCGACCCCGGTCACCGATCCGAGAAAAGAGTTGTACATGATAAAGAATTACCTTCGCGTCGCGCTTAGAAATTTAAAGAACTACAAGACCTATTCGTTCATAAACGTCGTTGGCCTTGCCGTTGGCATCGCCAGCTTCGTGATAATAATGCTTTTCGTCAGGGACGAGCTGAGTTACGACAGGTATAATAAACATGCGGCTCAGATTTACAGGCCGGGCTTCACCGCGACGTTCAACGGCCGTGAAATAAGGTCGGCTCTTAGTCCTGCTCCGATGGGAACTGCGATTTATCATGATTTTCCGGAAGTTCTCGCATACGCGCGGCTGCATTACGAAGGATCCTGCGCAATCAGGTATCAGAATAAGACATTCGTGGAGCAAAAATTTCTTTGGGCTGACTCAAGCCTGTTCAACGTGTTTACATTGCCGTTCATCGCAGGCAATCCCAAGACCGCGCTCGTTCAGCCGAACTCGGTTGTGATTACCGAATCCACTGCGCGCAAGTATTTCGGCAACGAAAATCCGATCGGCAAAATCATCAATAGGGATAAGAACGCCGATTACATGGTCACGGGAGTAATTAAGGACGTTCCCACGAACTCGCACTTTCATCCTGACTTCATCGCTTCGCTCACCTCCGAGCGAGACAGCCGGAATCCGAATTGGATGAGCAATAACTACTACACATATTTCCTCCTGAAGAAAGGGACGAATCCGGCCGATTTAACACGGAAAATAGATGAAGCGCTCGTCACACATGCCGGACCACAGCTGAAGGCCGTCACGGGTGTGTCGATAGAACAGTTCCTGGCGGCGGGCAATAAGGTCGGATACCTGCTTCAGCCGCTTACCTCCATCCATCTTAACTCGCATCTTGATTATGAACTGGAGCAGAACGGCAGTATCTCCACCGTGTATATCTTCTCTGCGATCGCAGTCGCGATCCTGTTGATCGCGTGCATCAATTTCATCAACCTAGCGACCGCCAGATCCGAAAGACGCGCAAAAGAAGTCGGGATCAGAAAGACTCTCGGGTCCCCGCGTTCACATCTCTTCTGGCAGTTCATGGCGGAATCTGTAATGATGAGCGGGGGAGCGGTAATATTGGCTGTCGGTATCGCCGAGCTCATGCTTCCTATTTTCAATGATACCGCCGAAAAGGAGTTGACTCTCGGTCTATTGTCCAATCCCTCGACGATTCCTATCCTTGCCGGTCTTGCTGTTGTTGTCGGGGTCATTGCAGGGTCTTATCCCGCTTTCTACTTATCGTCTTTCCATCCGATCGATGTGCTCAAGTCAGAGACGAAGAAAGGAGGGAGAAAATCGCTCGTAAGAACCGGACTCGTTGTATTCCAGTTCGCGGTTTCAATCGTCCTCTTCATCGGTACGCTCGTGATATATGATCAATTGAATTATGTGCAAACAAGAAATCTGGGATTTGACAAGGAAGAAAGCGTGGTGATCTATAGAACAGATGACCTGGGAAGCCGGATACAATCCTTCGAAGACAAATTGAGGCAGAACGCGGACATATTAAGCGTGACCAACTCGACGGCGATTCCGGGGAACCAGTATAGTGATAGCGGGTTCTGGCTCGAAGGGACGGGTGCCCAGGAGCTTGTAGACTTGCGGACGATGCGGAGCGATTACGATTTTGCGGGTACCTACAAGATGCAAATGGCTGACGGCAGGTTCTTCTCCAGGGAACATCCTTCGGACACCGCCGCCGTGGTAGTCAACGAGGAAGTTGAAAGAATCTTCGGCGTAAAAGACCTGGTCGGGAAATATCTCGTGTTGCCCGGCGAAACAAGGGCAGACCAGAAGAGGTTCGAGGTTGTAGGCGTCCTGAAGGATTTCAACTATCACTCGCTTCACGAGTCGATCCGGCCGCTTGTCATCAGGCTCCTGCCGGATACGGGCACCGGCGGCGCGTTCGTTACGGTTCGGCTCGCGCCCGGCAACCACATCAAAACTATCGCCTCCATCGAGAGCGTCTGGAAGGAATATGCAGGCAACGAAGAATTCAACTTCAACTTCCTCGATAACAGCCTCCAGAATCTTTATGCGGCAGATCAGAGAACCAGTAAGATTGCCGGCACCTTTTCGGTCCTGGCGATTTTCATCGCATGTTTGGGTTTGTTGGGACTTGCCGCCTTTACCACCGAGCAGCGGACAAAGGAGATCGGGATTCGAAAGGTCCTCGGCGCATCTGTGCTCGAAGTGATCGTACTTCTGTCGACCCAATTTGCGAAATGGGTGTTGATCGCGAACGTAGTCGCCTGGCCGCTGGCATACTACATCATGAATAATTGGTTGAAGAATTTCGCATACAGGATGGACATTAGCGTGTGGATTTTCGTCGCCTCGGGCGCCATGGCACTCGTCATTGCGCTGTTGACAGTGAGTGTGCATGCGATCAAGGCCGCGACGGCGAATCCGATCGAGTCTTTGAGGTATGAATGAAAACAAAATGGAGACAGGATGTCGGAAACCAGATTCCGGATTGCCGTTTCCGGCCTCCATTCGAATTGGAGGAAGGGCATGCTGAAGAATTATTTCAAAATCGCAGTAAGGAACATCCTGAGGAACAAACTCTACTCATTCATAAACATTGCCGGTCTTTCCGTCGGAATTGCGATTGCGATCGTGATCCTCCTGTTTGTTCAAAATGAATTGACATTCGATACATTCAACAAGAACAAAGACCGGATCTATCGTGCGATCATACACGAGAGAAGAAGCGGTGAAGATCACCCCTGTGCCGTGGGACCGTTGCCTTTGGGTCCTGCGTTGGTTTCTGAGTTTCCTGAGATCAAATCCGCGGTCAGAATCTTCTCGGGACTGGGAGCGATATCTCACGGCTCGGATACTTATAGTGAGATTATAAAATTCACCGACCCGAGCGTTTTTACCGTATTCTCTTACCCGCTCGTGCAAGGCAATCCGGCTACGGCTTTGGCTCAGCCGAATTCTGTCGTCCTGACTCAGCGTGAGGCAAGGAAGATTTTTGGTGACGAAAATCCACTCTCACAACCCTTGAAAATAAAATTGGGTGGCAAAACAGGGGAGTACTTGGTCACGGGCGTTGCTAAAGACGTCCCCGACAACTCAAGCATAGAGTTCAATGTCTTAATGCCTCTTACCAATTGGACATATTTTGGCACAGAACAAAATGATTGGGGAAACTTCAGCGGCTCGACCTTCATTCTTCTTTCGAAATCTGCGAAAATCAGCGACGTCCAAAGAGGAATAGGGACATTCATTGAAAAATATTTTGGCGGTCTTATATCCAGCTGGCAGACAAACGGATGGTTAGAAAGTTCGAGCAAGGCATTCGGGATAAGATTTGAACCTCTCTTGCGAGTGCACTTTTCAAGCGTTACGTTCTCAGACGAACGCAGAGGAGACCCCGTTTATTTCCATGTTCTTTCCATTATCGCGTTCATAATTGTGTCTATCGCCTGTATAAACTTCATCACTTTGTCATTAGGTAAATCAACGAGTCGAACGAAAGAGGTCGGCGTAAGAAAAGTGCTGGGTGCCGGACGAACTCACATAGCGAAACAATTCTGGGGTGAATCGATCATCCTCATCGCTGCATCCTTCCTTCTAAGCATTTTCATCGTCGAACTTTTGTTGCCGCTGTTCGACAGGTTGTTTGAAAGGCATTATAGTCTAGGGAGCATTATCTCCCCGAGTTTCCTGCTGGTCCTCGCCGGGCTTATCATGTTGGTGGGAATCCTTGCCGGAGCTTACCCTTCAATCTTACTGTCAAAATTCCAACCCGCCGAGGTATTGAAAGGGAAACAGATTGTTGGTAAGGGAAGTCTATTCTCGAAGTGGTTGGTTGTTTTGCAATTCGGGCTGGCAATATTTCTGATAATAGCGTCGTTAGTTGTCTGGCGACAGCTGAATTATGTTGAGACGAAAAACCTTGGGTATAACGGTGACCAGGTTATCGTCGTGCCGGTGGACTGGGACAAGGGTTCTCAGGAGATAGATCTCTTCAAGAATGAGCTGTCCGGTCATTCCGGTATAATCGAAATTACCGGTGCAAATGCAACATTTGGGAGCGGTTCGAGTGTGAAGTTGTTCGGCTACAACGGAAGAACACATGAAACCTACCTTTACCGCGTCGATCAAGATTACATTCGGACCTTGGGTCTTGATTTAGTAGAAGGGAGAAATTTCAGAACGGGTTCAAGCACCGATTCGACGGAGTCGGTAATTGTCAACGAAGCATTCATGAAAGACCTCGGATGGAAGATGCCGGCGGTCGGCAATCAGATACCTAGCTGGCGATGGAATCTTAACGAGTCCGTGACGCTGAGAATAATCGGCGTTGTCAGAGATTACAACTTCTTATCCCTCCACGATAGCATCGGACCGGTGATGTTGACGATGGATCCGGATTGGGGCGAATCTGCGATGATGATCAAGATCAGTAAGACAGATATCCCTGCAACTGTCTCGTACATCAAGAAAGTTTATGGCAAGATCCTTCCTGACAAATGGTTCGACTTCTCATTTCTGGATAGGAACGTTCAGAAGCAGTATGACAACGACAGGAAGTGGGGCGAGATTGTCGGGATGTCTTCTCTTCTCGCGATTGTAATTTCATGTCTGGGGCTGTTCGGATTGACCACCCTTGCGGTTGCTTTGCGAACGAAGGAAGTGGGAATCAGAAAAGTACTGGGCGCTTCCGTCGACAGTATCTTCACGCTGTTGTCGAAGGACTCTCTGAAGTTAGTATTGATCGCCAACGTCGTAGCCTGGCCCGTAGGTTGGTATGCCGCGCATAAGTGGCTCCAGAGTTTTGCATACAGTACCAACCTGAGCCCATGGATTTTCTTGCTCGCTGCCGGTTTGGCTATTGCCATTTCTCTGCTAACGATTTTCTCCCGGACAATTAGAGCTGCGACGGCAAACCCGGTGGAGGCATTACGATACGAGTAATGCCGACATCCCGCCTTTAGCGGGATCGAATCTCTGAGGAGTGAGTAATATCGAAGTGTGAAGATCCCGCCTTGCGGGATTGAATCTCTGAGGTATGAATGAAAGCAGTGAAATGCCGTGAAACGGCATCGAAGCACTTCGATATGAGTAAACACAATGAACAGTGATCATTGATCAATGACAATTGAAAATTGGAGGCAGGGCATGCTGAAGAATTATTTCAAAATCGCAGTCAGAAACATCCTGAGAAACAGACTCTATTCGTTCATCAATATCGCCGGGCTTGCGATGGGAATCGCCAGTTGTCTTGCGATTCTGACTTTCGTGCGGGACGAGTTCAGCTACGACAAGTTCAACAAACACGCGGACCAGATTTACCGCGCGGCCTTTTCCGTCAGAGTCAACGGACATGGCTTCACCGGGCCGGCAAGCCCT
>JAJYGB010000216.1 GCA_021785235.1 Bacteroidota bacterium | reverse complement strand
CCGCGATGCAGACATCTTTTCCTACTGCTTCCTCTATGGGCCATGCGGTTCCGAACGGGCCGCGAAGACCGATAGTGTCGCCCCGACGCAGCCGCGAAAGTGCGGAAGTCACGGTGCCGACTCTGTGGATGGTGTGCGCAAGCATGTTCGGCCTAGAAGGATCTGAGCTGATGGATATCGCCGATTCTCCCGTCCCGAACGCGTACACCATATTGAACTGCCCCGCACTAAAGGCAAAGCTCCGGCCGTTGGCACGTGGCGGATCGATGAGAAGTGTGTAAGTATCGTCGGTCTCCCAAATCACGCGCCTGACGGTTGCGAGTGCGGGGAGCATGGAAATGGGAGCTTCCGTTCTCTTCACTGCAATGTTTGTATCGATCATTTAATTTTACTCCGGTATGAACACAGCCGCGAGTTCTTAGTAGTTCTCTCCTCTTTCACCGACAGCCGAGCCGTATACGTCGAGGAGTTGCAGACGTGTTGCCTCGAGCCGGCGCTCCAGAACTTCCGAGAAGCGACGGAGCATTTCGTACCCGAAGTGGCAGTCGGTTTCGCACTTGCTGACGAGGCACGACGCGTCGATCGCGAAGGCGTGGACTTGTTCGAGGGCGAAGGCGTCGAAGTGCCATTTGTAAGGGGAGATCAGCCAGGACCACCCCAGCACCTCTCCTGCACCCACAGTCTGAATTCTTATCTGGCCGCGTTCACCGCCGCGAACTTCAAGCACGACCCGCCCGCTGCGAAGGAGGTAAAAAGTCTTCGCGTCTTCACCTTCATGGAAGAGATAAGTCCCTTCGTTAAATACTACGTTCGAGGCGCATGAGGTCAGCGTTTTCAGAAGCTCCTCGTTCATATTGTTGAGGAAGGGATGCTCGTGTAATGATTCCGTCAGATCCTGGGGTTTCATCAAGAACCTCCGTTTTCTTGTTTAGCCACTCCTCCCTTGATCGCGCCGACTTCGGCGGTCAAGTCGATCCCGACCGGGCACCACGTTATACATCGCCCGCATCCGACGCAGCCCGAGACACCGAACTGCTCTACCCATGACGATAGTTTGTGAGTCAACCATTGCCGGTATCTTGATTTCGCTGATATGCGGAAGTTCCCCCCGGATACTCTGGCGAAATCCATCGTGAAACATGAATCCCAAATCCTGGTGCGTTTCGCTGTCTTGCCCGAAAGATCCGTCGCGTCTTCGACCGTGGAGCAGAAACACGTCGGACAAACCATTGTGCAATTGCCGCATGTCAAGCAGCGCTTCGCGACGTCATCCCAGTGAGGATGGTCTGAATTGTCAGAGAGAAGCTTAGGCAGGCCTGCAATGTCCAACGATTTTGTGATAGCATCGGAAGTCTTTCGGATAACTTCGTGTGCCGCGTCCACATCGCCTTCGACGGCTCTGGCCGGGCCGATTTCTTCGATCAGTGACTTACCGGAATCACTTCCGGCTCCGGCTACGAAAAAATGTTTCTCCTCATTCACGATTTCCGTGAGAGCGATGTCGAATCCTGACTCCGCTTCGGGGCCCGTTCCAAAAGACGTGCAAAAACAATTCTCTCCTGCATGACTGCAATTGACTGCTATTATGAAATTGCGCCTTCTCGCAGAGAGGTAGCCGTCGTCGAGGTAGTCGCCTGAAGAGAATACTCTGTCCTGAATCGAAATCGCTTTGAGTTCGCACGGCCGCGCGCCTATAAATGCATAGGGTTTCGCTTCATCCTTCTGATGGGAAACTCCGAACGACTTTCCGTCTTTGTCAAACGCGATTAGTTCTCTCCGCGGAAGATAAAGAAATCGTTTCCAGGATTGAGGAGGCAGGGTGTAGCCGAAGAATTGGGTGCCTCCATTTTTAGCGAGGCGATACATACCGGGGGCTTGTTCATCAACGAAACCTGCCGGCAGATCATCGGTGGAGTGAATCCTGTCGTAGACGATGACGCCATCAGAGTTTCTTGGTCCGATCACTTCGTAGCCTTTTTGTTGAAGTGACATGACGATGTGCTGAAGATCTTCAGTACTCAATCTAAAAGGTTCGTTCATGTTCGGATCATCTTCTCCCTTCTCACCGTGATTAGTTCAAGGAGTGTGCCAGTGTGTACATGAGAAACCAAACGAAAAACGAATTGAATGGATGGGGCGTCAAAAAAAGTTGGGACAAAAGGGGCACAAAGTCCGAAACGGTCGGCGTTGGTTTTCCCTACACAAGACGCTGACCAAAAGTAAATAGTTTCTACAAACCGGAAACGTTGGTTGCCGACGAATTAAATCAGAAAGGGGCGATGGATTAAGCCCGCGCGAAATCCAGCCGCAATGTTCGGGAGGAAGGCATCACGGTTTGAAAATGAGCTCAACATCCTGAAGTATCGGCATGCCGCTCGCCTCAATCGGTGTTCTCGCTTCCATTCCCCAAAGCCACGGGAGAGCTTCGACCAATTGGGATATTCTTCCCAGAAGTTCCACGAAACTGTCCGACGGAGGCACGCCGACATTTTCCATCATGTTCCTCGCGTCCTTGTCGGTCAAAGGTGTTATCCTTCGTGACGGTTGGCGACCGGCGACGCTTAAGAAAATAAGTGGGCCAAAGTGAGGGTCATACTCTATTTTTATGTCCGCAGTCGGTTCAGTCCGCTCGCCAAAAACAACCTGTTCTGCCCTCAATCCAAAACAATCGAGGAGACAGGCGGCTTCTTGACCGTTGACTCTTATCAACCTCTGGCCATTGGACTGAAGAGGAGATTTGTCGTAGCGCTCCATAATATCGGTTAATAGTGCTCTTGCCGCTCCAAAGTTCACATCTTCGAACCAGAGCATTCGTCCTTGAGGCTGGCGCCTATTGTCAGCGTACTCTGTTACCCGAGCGAGGGCACGAGCCGCGGATTCCGGAAATCTGTACGAAGGGAAAACCGAGTGCCCGTCGCTGCTGCTTGACTGGAACGTGGCGGACGACGCGACCTGTACCGCGTGTGCGCTCCCCATCAGGCAAAGGACGACCGGCTTCTTCGCGTGAGTGGTTCTCTCGGCAAACACGACGCCGCGCCGAATCGCTCGCCCGATGGGATCGGGATCGCAGCCGCCGATACAAGCGAAGATCGCTATCAGGGAGTCAACGCTGTCGTTTTCGAGGAGTAGCTTGACGGATCGCTCGTAGTCTTCGGCGGTCGCAAGCGGGCCAAGATTTATGGTGTTGTTGCGGTCGACCGATAGATCATTTGATTCGCAGGCGTCCGCGCAGATGGTAAGCGCCCCGCCGGCGTTGCTTGTGATTGCGACCCTTTTGCCCGCTGGTAGCGGCTGGCTCGTCAGTAGCATTGCCGCGTCGAACATTTCTTCGAGAGTTTCTGTCCTTATCACTCCCGCCTGCTGGAAAAGCGCGTCGACCTGGACATCGGTTTCTGTAGATGACATTCTTACATGGGCGGTCTCGCGCCCTACCTTGCTCCGCGCGCTCTTTACACACAGGACCGGTTTCTTCGAGGAGACTCTTCTAGCCACCCTCGCGAACTTTCTGGGATTTCCAAACCCTTCCAGGTATAGTATGACCACTTCAGTGGCAGGATCCTCTTCCCAATACTCGAGGAGATCGTTGCCGGACACGTCGCCTCGATTACCGCCTGAAACAAACGTAGAGAAACCTATTCCTCTTTCCGCGGCATAATCCAGGATCACGACTCCGAGCGCTCCCGTGTGCGAGAAGAAACCGACCTTCCCAGGCGGCGGCATCACTTCGGCTAGACTCGCGTTGACGCCCGATTCGACGTGCGTGTTCAGTATCCCCAGGCAGTTTGGACCAACAAGCCGCAACCCATTTGACCTTACCGTTTCCACAAGCTCATTTTGTAGTCGCACTCCTTCTTCGCCCGACTCGGCAAATCCGGTGCTCAATACAATTACAGCCTTGGCGCCGACTGATGCAGCTTCGTTAACTATACCGGTGACATTTGGAGCAGGCACAGCGACGATCACGAGCTCGGGATGATCCGGCAGGTCTGACAGTGAGGGATAAGCTCTCACGCCGCCGATCGAAGTTGTCTGGTTATTGACAGGGTAGGCGGTCCCCTTGAAATTCGATTCAAGGATGTGTCTGAAGACCATGGTACCCGCGGCGGAAGAATCTCTGGACGCTCCTACGACTGCGATCGAGGTCGGATTTAGGAGCGGCGTCAGAGAGTTCACGGTTGCGATGCGATCACGAAGCTCGGCGCGCTCTCGAACTGCCGCGTTGCCGCTTACGGGAAATTCGATGTGGACCGTGCTTCCGCCTTTGGCCTGTACCACTTCGAAGCCCGCGTCTCGGAAGACCGTCATCATCTTATCGTTTGCGGAAAGCATCTCCGCTTCAAACTCGACGAAGCCGTTCGCCGCGGCGATGCCTGCAAGCCTCTCGAGCAACAGGGTGCCGATCCCTTTCCCGTGATATTTATCGTCGACGAGGAAAGAGACTTCCGCGGCGTTCCTTACGGCAAGGCTGATGTAGTTGCCGATCCCTATTAACTTGCCGTGTTCATCTCCGCCGAGAAAGGCGAGGAGGCTCGCTCTTTCGGCAGGATCATTTGCGCACATCCCGTCGATCACGGACTTCGAAACATAGTTGACGCCCGCCATGAATCGGAAATACCTGCTCTCTTCCGACACCCCGCTTATGAATTTCTCGACTGCCGGAGCATCTCCGGGATTTGCCAGCCTGAGTGTTATGCCTGACCCGTCACGAAGCAATACATACTCGTGATAACCCTGATCGTCGGAGTCCTCCGACCATTCTCTTATTATTCTGAACATACCACGACCTTTTACTGCGTGTAATTTAACCCTCCATGTACCTTTATAAAAGTGGATGGCAAATTGGGCCATATGGGCGATCAGAGATTATAGCGGCATCTGGTAATTCATCAAATCTGGCCTGATTTTCACGGAGAATCACACATAGCGAATCTCGTTTCTGCGGCATTTTTGAACCGACACTTGAAAACTTTATTGACAATGAATAGGTTTAGATGTATGTGAGGTGTTCCGAGTGATGCGCACAAGGTCAATCGGGGCAGGAGTCTTCTATCGCCTAACGGCACAACATCAAGGAGGAAAGAACCATGGCGGATGCCAAGAGCAATTCCATTGAAGTCAATGAAGCACAAATTGCAGCTCACTGGAAGGAAGAGGAGTATTATTATCCCACAGCGAAGTTCATCTCTAAGGCAAACCTTGTAGACACTGATGTGATGAAGAGATTCGGGCTCGACAAATTTCCGGAGTGTTTCAAAGAGTACGGTGACCTTCTCGACTGGTATAAGTACTGGCACACCACACTAGATACAAGCAACCCGCCGTTCTGGAAATGGTACGCAGGCGGTCTGCTCAACGTCAGTTACAATTGTGTGGACAGGCACCTTGCCAAAAATAAGGGGAAGGCTGCGTTCATATTCGTGCCCGAGCTTGAAGACGAACCGCACACCGTGATCACTTACCAGGAACTGTTCGTACGGGTCAACGAGACCGCGGCCATGCTCCGAGATTTCGCGGGGTTGAAGAAAGGCGACAGGGTAACCATTCACATGCCGATGGTGCCGGAACTCCCAGTGACCATGCTGGCGTGCGCAAGACTCGGAGTAATTCACTCTGTCGTTTTCGGAGGATTCAGCGGGGCCGCGTGCGGTGACAGGATTGCCGATTCGGGAAGCCGTGTGCTGATTACTTCCGACGGCTACTATCGAAACGGAAAGATTCAGAACCACAAGGAGAAGTCCGATATCGCTGTGGCCCGGGCAAAAGAACTCGGAATGCAAGTAGACAAAGTCCTTGTGTGGCGGCGCTACCCGGGAAAGTATATCTCCGAGACTCCTATGGTGAAGGGGAGAGACTTCTTCGTTGACGAAGTGATGAAGGATTTCCAGGGTAAGAGAGTTGATCCGGTGCCGGTTCTCTCCGAGGACCCTTTGTTCCTTATGTACACGAGCGGAACAACCGGAAAGCCGAAGGGCATTCAACACAGCACCGGAGGTTATCTGGCTTACGCAGCTGGGACTGCAAAGAACATACTCGATATCCACCCGGACGATATTTACTGGTGCATGGCCGATATCGGATGGATCACCGGACATTCGTACATCGTGTATGGCCCACTCGCGCTCGGCACGACGAACGTAATGTACGAAGGTGTTCCTACGTACCCAGATGCAGGAAGGCCCTGGCGCATCGCGGAACGGCTAGACGTCAACATCTTCCACACCGCACCGACATCTATAAGGCAGCTTCGGAAAGTCGGTCCCGATCTTCCCAAGAAGCACAACTTTCGTTTCAAGCTCATGGTGACTGTCGGTGAGCCGATAGAGCCCGACGTCTGGAGATGGTATTATGATGAAGTCGGGAAGCGAGAAGCTTCAATAGTAGACACTTGGTGGCAAACCGAGACAGGCGGGTTCCTCTGCAGCACAAAGCCGGCACTCGATCCCATGAAGCCGGGAAGCGCAGGCCCGGGAGTGCCGGGCATCCATCCGGTAATATACGATGAAGACGCCAACGAGCTGCCACCGGGATCGAACAAAGCTGGAAATATATGCATCAGGAACCCGTGGCCAGGAATAATGCAAACTATCTGGGGTGATCCCGATCGCTTCGTGAAGACTTACTATTCCAAGTACTGCAAGAATCCACAGAGTAAAGACTGGAGAGATTGGCCCTACTTCGCCGGCGATGGAGCTTTGTTTGCCGCCGACGGGTACATCAGGATACTCGGACGCGTGGACGATGTTATCAACGTTGCCGGTCACCGGCTAGGTACAAAGGAGCTCGAGTCCGCGTGCCTCACGATTCCAGAAGTTGCCGAAGCAGCGGTGGTGCCGGTTGTCGACCCTGTTAAAGGGAGAGTCCCCGAAGTATACATCGCTCTTAAGCCGGGCGTTAGCGCCGACCACGGCGAAGTGCAAAAGAAAGTCGTGAATGCGATCGAGAACATGATTGGCAAAATCGCCAGGCCGTCGCATGTCTGGGTGGCGGACGATATGCCGAAAACACGTTCGGGAAAGATCATGCGCCGCGTACTCGCCGCGGTCTCGAACAACATGCCTGTCGGAGACGTGACGACGCTCGCCAATCCCGACATAGTCGAAAGCATAAAGGTCATGGTACAGTCGCACACCGACCGCGTCGCGGTCACCGACGCCCCCGATGACATCAAGCACTTCGGAAAAGTCGAATAGAAATCGATCTGAAGGTTTCCTTTTTCTTGAATCCCGTATTCGGGAAGAGGGAACCTTCTATACTTCTCCTCTTTTTAAGCGTAACCCAGAAGCTGGCAATACCCTCATTTATTGTCAGAAATTTGGACTCAGTTAATTGTAAATGAATTGAGAAGGTCTTTCTCCGAAGTTCTACGGGGCCCATGGCCGAATTATTTGCATGCTTGTCTCCTCCCAACTAAGTTGGTCATGGAGGAAAATTAGGGGCCGGCGCCAATGCAGGATCATTCCTTGCCTAACCTGAGCGTTCTTCCCATGAATCGTTAGCCTGTAAACTCTATATGCAATGAGGTGAAGGTTTGCAGATTCACCAGATGATTCCAATCGAATATCTCCTCTTGGTCGGGTCGATACTCGTGCTTTTCAGCGTGTTGATCGCGAAGGTTTCCGACAGACTCGGGCTTCCGGTGCTCATCCTGTTTATCGTCATAGGGATGTTGGCGGGATCGGATGGTATCGGAGGGATAGCCTTCGACGACCCGAAGCTCGCTCAGTCGGTCGGGATCGGTGCTCTTATATTCATTCTATTCGCTGGCGGATTCGACACAAAATGGTCGAGCGTCAAGGGAGTTTTCTGGCAGGCGGCTGGTCTCTCAACATTGGGCGTGTTTCTCACTGCATTCTTCGTCGCGGTTTTCGCCTCCTGGCTCCTCGGATTTTCCCTGCTCGATGGATTTCTACTCGGGGCGGTAATTTCGTCTACTGATGCGGCGGCGGTGTTCGCGGTGCTGAGGTCTAGAGAAATCAGCCTGAAAGAAAACCTGACATCTCTACTGGAGCTCGAATCGGGGAGCAACGATCCCATGGCGGTGTTCCTTACTATGGGCGCGATCCAGCTTCTTACCGCGCGTGAAACGCCAGTTGGCAATATCGCGGTTCAATTTGTCCTCCAAATGGGAATCGGCTTGCTCATGGGGCTCGTTATCGGCAGGATTATGGTGGTGGCGTTGAACGGGCTTAAAATATGGTTCGAGGGGATTTATCCTGTGATGGTACTGGCGTTTGTCGCATTCGCTTATGGAGCCACGGCGATTATCGGCGGAAGCGGTTTCCTTGCGGTTTACGTGGCAGGCCTGGTGGCTGGTAACCATGAGTTCGTTCAGAAGAAAAGCCTGTTGAGGTTCTTCGATGGGTTCGCGTGGCTTAGCCAGATAGGAATGTTCCTGACTCTGTGCCTTTTAGTCTTCCCTTCCGAGATAGTCCCCGTGGCCGGAGTCTGATTATTAATCT
>JAJYGB010000515.1 GCA_021785235.1 Bacteroidota bacterium | reverse complement strand
GCCCGCGGTCGGTAAACAACGCTCCATCGACCGGCTGGAATTCAGGTTGCCAATCATAATTAACACCGAATCTCCACGGGTCGATGCCGGTGCCGTCTTCGCTTTTCGTGAAGGCGAAATCGTCTCCGTCTATTGCGAATATCCACACCCTCGGTTGTTCCCACTGGCCGGGCTTAAGGCCGAGTGGTCCCCATCCCGGGGTGCGAACAAGTCCGGCATCATCCGTCTTTCCAGTCCACAGGATTCGGTTCTGATCGTCCCTTAATTGTACTGCCGCGCCTCCCACCGGTGCCGCGTTCCTCAGGTGAGTGACCCAGACGAGGTTGTCCTCCGGGGAATACTTGGACGTGATTCCGAGTCCGGTGATCTGAAGTGCGACCCGGGTCGGCTCGAAGTTATCGGGTTTCGGCGAGGGGCTGCTCAGTTCAGCCATAACGAATCCGTGTTTGCGCCCTGACAGCGCCTCGGCCGCGTCGAAAGTGGAAGTAATGTATTCGTTCCTTCTGGTCCGCATGTTCCATTCGCGGTCGACGGTATAGTCGATTTTGCTGAGCTTCCCGGTGATCGCGGGGATGACGCTGTCAACCGGAATCGCAACCATCTGCAGCCGCACGCTGTCGATATTTCTTGTGCGCACCGGGTATCGCTTCTGACCATAAGCTTCCAGCGTACCTTCTCCGCCCGCCATGTAAAGCCGTGGGCTTCGCGACAGGGTTGTAAATGTCCCGGTCACGTTACTCCCCAGCGAGTTGTCGAAGATGTCCTTCAACGTGCTGTCGAGCACGAATGTATATGTAGTGTCCGGGAGTAACGGCAATCGCATTGAGAGCTGCGGGCTATTCCAGCTGTACCATCCCTCTGTATACTCGTCAGGGATAACTACTTCGGGTTGAAACTTCAGATGTTTTGCCAACTCTTTTATTTGGACCGGATTGGAGAAAATGAAACGGATCTCATCGTCCGGTCTCAGCGCCGTTCCCTGCAGCCCCAAAAACCTGAACTCGTTTTGTGTCGTGAACGAAACGAACCCGTCCGTCGCCATGCCGAGGTTTCCCACCGCGCCGGGAAGCCCGGCCTTCAACTGGACCACATACCTTTTCCCGGCCTCAAAATTCTCTTTCGGGACGAGAGTCACCGCGTATCCTTTCTGGGTAAACCACTGCTCCTCTCCCCATTGGGTTTGTCTCAAATCGAACGGGAGAAAGGTTTTGTTCACGCTGTCCTGTCTGTAGAGAAAAATGTATTGTGTCAAGGCGTAAGGGTCGACCGGCTGGTTGAACAGGAGTAAAATGTTCCTGTGAAGGACAATATAGGAGGCGCCGTTTGACGGGAGGCTCCTCACGAGTTGCGGCCGTGGCGTCTCGAATGTCCATACGTAGTCCTGGTTCAACGTGCTGCCGTCGAGTGCCCTCGTCCCGGCCGGGACTCTTGCCCGGAAAACTGTGGAGAACGGGAGCGTGTCGGTCGGCACGAAAGTGAGTGTGCTCGTACCGAGCCAACGGTACTTCCCTTTGACTGCCGGTTCTACCACAAGGGGACCGGAACTTTCGTCTTCAGGGACCGCCTTCAGGGCCACCATGGGTTTGTTGAACATGATAGCGATGGTGTGAGACTGATCTCTTGTGATTGTCGATCCGCGCGGAGTCGCGGACAAAACCTTGAGTTCCGGGTTTGATGTCACTTGCTGCGCGTCGGAGTATGCTGCGCATGATAAAATCGCCATGACGGCAATCGCTGCCCATTGGAAATGCATCTTCATTTAAGCCACCCTTTTTGCTTGTTATCCTGCGGTGAAATTAAAATGAAGAGCGGAAAAGAGCAAATTCTTGTCCGAAAATCATGCGGCCGCGCTTAAATCCGGTGAAGACCAGGCCGCACTTGTTTCTTTTTCCCATCGGGTCTAAATTTTTGCGTCGTCACGCCGGAGCGTTTCATCGCGAAGGCGTGTCGGCAAGTCTCAGAGTTGCTTATCGCGTACGCTTTATCCGGCGGATTTTCTGCATGCCGACACACACACCAACCCGGAGCGACGATGGAATTTGAAAATATCAAGCTCACCAAGGAAATTCCCATCGCGACAATCCAGCTTAATCGCCCCGATGTTCTGAATGCGCTGAACAATAAGTTGATGCTCGAGCTTGTATCCTCCCTGGAACAGCTGGACTCCGATGATTCGGTAAACTGCATCGTCATTACCGGAAATGAGAAGGCGTTCGCGGCAGGAGCCGATATAAAGGAAATGGCCCGGGCTGATACCATGGAAATGCTCTCAAGGGATAATTTCAGCGTGTGGGACAAGATCAGGCAGGTCAGGAAACCGATCGTCGCAGCGGTGAGCGGATTCGCGCTCGGCGGCGGATGCGAGCTTGCTATGATGTGCGATATTATTGTCGCATCGGAGTCGGCGAAGTTCGCCCAACCGGAGATAAATATCGGTGTTATGCCCGGCGCCGGCGGGACGCAACGGCTCACGAGAGCGGTCGGGAAATATAAGGCGATGGAAATCGTTCTGACCGGGGAGATGATTACCGCTGATGACGCGATGAGAAGCGGATTGGTAAACAAGATTGTCCCCACCGAATTGTATCTGGAGGAAGCGAAAAGGCTGGCGGGTGTCATCGCGTCGAAATCGCCGGTGGCGGTAAAGCTCGCGAAGGAGTCCGTCCTCAAAGGACATGAGCTTTCGTTGAAGGAGGGTTTGGAATTCGAGAGAAAGAATTTCTACATGCTTTTTTCGAGCGAGGATCAAAAGGAAGGAATGAAAGCTTTCGTCGAGAAACGGAAGCCGCAATGGAAAGGGAAATGAACTTTCCGGGTGAGAGGAAATGAAAAGAAAACTGGACTATGTTCTGAAGGCACACAACGGGTCTGTCGTCTTCGAGGACGATCGTATTATCGTGCTGGAGAAGCCTCCTCAGCTGCTCGTTCTCCCCGACAGATACAATCACGCGCTTCCGAATCTTTATGACATGCTGAAGGAGGAATTCGGCGGGATATTCGTGGTACACAGAATCGACAAAGAAACGAGCGGAGTGATAGTGTTCGCGAAGGACGCGGAGGCTCACGCGGCAATGAACGCACAGTTCGAACACAGAGACGTCCACAAGAGCTATTCGGCGATTGTTGTGGGGAGGCCGGCGGAGGCGGAGGGGGTGATAGACGTGCCGATATCGGAAAGCCAGACTCATCCTGGAGTCATGAAGGTGAACAGGAAGCACGGAAAGCCGTCGGTCACGAACTACAGCGTTGAAGAGCTGTTCGACGGCTACGCTCTCGTTAAGGCGATGCCGGAGAGCGGGCGGCAGCATCAGATCAGAGTCCACCTCGCGTCGGTCGGGCTCCCTGTAATGTGCGACAAAGTCTACGGCGACGGGAAGCCGTTCTTCCTTTCGCACGTCAAAGCCAACTATTATTCGGAAGGCGACGAGAAGCCTTTGCTATCGCGGACGGCGCTGCACGCGGAGTCGATTTCGTTCACGCATCCGGCCACCACTGAGGACGTGGTATTCAAAGCTGACCTCCCGAAAGATATGCGGTCCGTCCTCAACTATCTCCGTAAATTCAAATCACAGAACGTTATTTCATACCAGTCCGTAGGATCTTTTGGACATGCCTGAATTTGAAACAGTGAAGGTTGCCGTCGAAGATGGAATCGGCAGGCTAATGTTGGACCGGCAGGATTCGCTGAACGCGTTCAACGAGAAGATGACCTCCGAGATGCAATCGGTGTTGAAGAGTTTCTCCGCCGACCAAAATATCAGGTGCGTGGCGATTACGGGGAACGGGAGAGCCTTCTCGGCGGGTCAGGACCTGAAGGAAGTCAGACCGGGGATGTCGTTTGCAGAATCGCTGAAAAGGCGTTACAACCCGATAATCAGCCGGATAACCGGGATGGAGAAACCGGTGGTCGCCCTGGTAAACGGCGTCGCCGCGGGAGCAGGGATGAGTCTTGCCCTGGCATGCGATTTTAAGGTTATGAGTTCCTCCGCGAAACTCATACAGGCTTTCGTGAAGATAGGGCTCGTGCCCGATTCCGGGTCATCGTATTTCCTTCCGCAGCTCGTCGGTTACACTAAGGCGTTTGAACTGGCCGCGCTCGGGAGCGAAGTCTCTGCCGAGGAAGCCCTCAGGCTCGGCATCGTTAACCGTGTTTATCCCGACGATAAATTCACGGAAGAATCGGAAAAAATCCTGATGCACTTCGCCGGCGGTCCCACTAAAGCTTATTCGCTCATAAAGAGGCTGCTGAAACATTCTTCGACGTCTTCGCTTGAAGAGAGTCTTGAATACGAAGCCTATATGCAGGAAATTGCCGGACGGACGGAGGACGCAAGAGAGGCGACCAGAGCTTTTGTCGAGAAGCGCCCGCCGTCATATAAAGGCAGGTGATCCATGCCGTTGAGGCCGATAACGGCGGGTCGTTACATGTCCCGCCGAAAAGACAGAGAGGAGGACAATAATGGCTGCCGGTCAGACGAAAAACCCATCTAAGCTGCCGAACGAGGAACGGGAAAAACGGATGGGGGAGAAGATTCAAAGGGGTGAAGCCATAGAGAACGTCGATGAAATGAGCGACGATTATTTCGAGAACCTCACAAACCTGATGCTGCAGCAGGCAGACTCTGAGCTCGCGGGCGCGTTTGGGTATGTTCCCTGGATCATGCAGGCTCCGACCACCGAGGAGAAGCTTGCCGTCGCGAACATAGTGAAGGATGAGGTACGCCACGCCCGCGCGATGTACCGACTGCTGGAGGACCTTGGGGTCGACGCCGATTCACACGTGGCACAACACGATTACACACTCAGGGTCGATCTTAAATCAGACGAACTGAAGAATAAGAGGGCCGCGGACGACAGGCGCGTTAACATTTTCTATTACACGATTGACACGTGGGCCGATTTCGTGATGTTCCAGTTCTGCATGGACCGCGGTGCCGGCCACCAACTGGAGGATGTCCGTAAATCCAGTTACGGCCCGTGGAAAAGAGAAATTGAGCGCATCTTCAAGGAAGAAATGATGCACGTCAACCACGGCGATTTCTGGGTCAAGAAAATGGCGCTCGACCGTGCGACAAAAACCGACATACAGGCATCGCTTGAGAGGTGGTATCCTAGGACGATGAACATCTTCGGGAAACCGAAAACACATCACAACATGGTATACAGGAAGTACGGTCTCAAAGCCAGGGACAACGACGAGGTGCGTAAGGCGTTCTCGTACGAGGTCCGGTTGAAATGTTCCGAATGGGGGCTCAGTCTTCCCGACTGGCGCCCCGATTGGGAGAAAATCGAAGAAGACGGAGTTATATCGGGCTGATGAAAGCTGTTGGCGTTGCGGGTACGGGCACTATGGGTGCCGGGATCGCGATCTCCTTCGCAAGGAGCGGGTGGGAGGTTCTGCTCTACGACGTATCGAAAGAAGTGATCGCACACTCCCTCGAGGTGATTAGCAAGGAGTTTCACCGCGAAGCCGAAAAGGGGAGGATAAAGCCGGAAGATGCCCAGGCGTCGATCGCGAGGATACACCCGCGGACGGAGTTGTCCGATTTCTCCGAGGCGCATCTTGTCGTCGAAGCGGTAACCGAGAAGTTATCCGTGAAGAAAGAGCTCTTCGCGAAGCTCGACGCGATTTGCGGACCGGGCGTCCCGATTACCTCAAACACCTCCAGCCTTTCGATCGGCGCGATAGCGAACGGCTGCGCCGGAAGGAACAGGATCGCCGGACTTCACTTCTTCAACCCCGCACACAGGATGAAACTCGTGGAAGTCGTCAGGACAGACTTTCTTTCCGATGAAGTGTTGCAGGAAATTTCACAGATCGTCAGGCAGATCGGCAAGACGCCGATCGTGACGAGGGATACTCCGGGGTTTGTGGTGAACCGCTGTGCACGACATTTCTACCTGGAGCCGCTCCGCTTTCTGTCCGAAAGGCTCGGCGGGATCGAGGAAATAGACTTCGCCTTCGAGTCGGCTAATTTCCCCATGGGGCCGTTCAGGCTGCTCGACCTCGTAGGCGTCGATGTGAATTTCCTCGTTTCAAAATCTTTATACGAGCAGTTTTTCTTTGAACCCAGGTTCAGGCCGGTCATACTGCAGCAGAAGATGGTTGAATCCGGCCTCCTCGGGCGAAAGACGGGGAAAGGGTTCTATAATTATGATGGCGAGACGCGCCGCGCCGCATTGAAGATAGAACGTCGGGACGCGTTCATAAGCGAAGCCTTCAGGGAGATGGCGCACAAAATCTCAGCCAAGCTGGAGCTAAAGAGTCCTCTTAACGACTCACAGCACCTCATACTCGCGAGGACGATATCCATGCTGATAAACGAGGCGCACCTGATGCTTGAGGAGGGTATCGCCGACGGAGAATCCATCGACCTTGCCCTGAGGCTCGGGACGAACTTTCCGAAAGGACCGCTCGAGCTCTCCGATTCGATAGGTAAATATCTGATAGCCGAGTTTCTTCAGATGATGCGACGCACCTACGGCGACGCCTACAGGCCCAGCCTTATGCTGTCGCATTAGAAAGGAGAATGGGATGCGAGCGAGGATTCTTCCGTATATGTTTCTACTTCTCTTTTCCGTCCCGGCGTTTGCGCAGCCGCAGGTCTATCAGTTCAAGGAATTGCAGCGCTTTCTTCCGGAGGGCGATTTCGAGAACTATTCAAGGGGAAAGCCGACCGGCGAGACATCTTCTATGATGGGCTTTTCGACATCATGGGCCCAGGTCGTCTATCGGTTATCGACGGACACATCAAAGAGCTCGATCTCGGTGAAGATAACGGACATGATCAGCATACCTTCATATATGAATGTCACGGGCGATATCGACAAGGAAACCGAAACGGGCTACGAGAGGACAGTGCTATATAAGGATATAAGGATCCTCGAGACTTTCGACAGCGTGTCCCGTATGGCAAAACTTCAGCTTCCGGTTGCCAGCCGGTTCCTTGTGGAAGTCACTGGGTCCGGACTTGAAAGTACGAAGTCTTTGTTCGACATTCTCGGCAAGACCGACATAGAAGGGCTCATCAAACTCGCTCAACCCGCAGGCTCTCCTTGACGACGAACCCACATCACGGACGGAGGCCGAACCGTTTTTGGCTTGCCGTCCCCATTTTTGAAATCCTTACGCGAAGATTAGTGTTCCAAATATATGAGTGAATCCCATCCCCGTGCATACATTGTCGCGGCATTAAGGACTCCGGTCGGTAAATACGGCGGTGTGCTCAGAAGCGTCAGGCCGGACGACCTCGCGGCGATAGTCATCGGCGCCATCGTCGACAGAACTCAGATCGATGCGGCGAAAATCGACGAAGTGATAATGGGGTGCGCTAATCAGGCGGGAGAGGACAACAGAAATGTCGCCCGAATGTCGGCGCTGCTCGCGGGGCTTCCGTACAGTGTGCCGGCATACACCGTCAACCGCCTATGCGGCTCGAGCCTGGAGGCTGTGAACTCAGCCGCTAGGATGATACAGACCGGCGACGCGGAATGCGTCATAGCCGGTGGGATCGAGAGCATGTCTCGCGCCCCTTATGCCGCTGCGAAGAACACCACCGGGGAGGCCTCGTTCGGAAATCTGACGGCATATGATACGGCACTCGGCTGGCGGTTTCCGAACCCGAAGCTGGCAGCCCGCTTCCCGCTCGAGAGTATGGGAGAGACAGCCGAGAACCTCGCAGAGAGGTACCATATCCGGCGCGACGAGCAGGATAGTTACGCGCTTGAAAGCCACCGCCGCGCCATCATGGCACAGGACGACGGAAAATTTGCAGACGAGATCGTCCCGGTGAATGTGGTTGAACGGAAGGGCGAAGGAATGAGAATTGCGGTCGACGAAGGCCCGAGACGCGACACTAACCTTGAAAAGATGTCGAAGCTCAAACCGGCATTCAAGAATGCAGGGACAGTCACTGCGGGCAACTCGTCGGGACTCAACGACGGTGCAGCCGCACTGCTCCTCTGCTCCGGGTCTTTTTTGAAAGCGAACGACTTGACGCCGATGGCGGAACTGGTTTCGTCAGGCACGGCCGGAGTAGACCCCCGTTACATGGGTATCGGACCGGTGCAGGCGACTCGAAATGCCCTTGAAAAGGCGAAGCTTAGTCTGGACAATATAGGCCTGGTTGAACTGAACGAAGCCTTCGCGGCACAGTCCCTTGCCGTGATAACCGAGATCGGCTTCGATCGAACAATCACAAACGTAAACGGCGGAGCGATTGCGCTAGGACATCCGCTCGGAGCAAGCGGAGCCAGGATATTGACGACTCTTCTTCATGAGATGAAGAGGCGCAAGACCGGCCTTGGCCTGGCAACGATGTGCATAGGCGTCGGCCAGGGGATATCAACCATAATTAAACTTACATAGATTGGCGCTTTGAGAAGAACCACTTGAGTAGACCTCGAAATTCTAAACTCGAAATCGTAACTAAACTTAGAATTCCCGGGTTTCTTAGCGACGCTGCTTGAGTGGCTTTTGAAATTTGAATTTAGAACATCGAAATTTATTTAGAGTTTAGTGCTTAGATATTAGGATTTCTCGTCCTTCATATAGAG
>JAJYGB010000519.1 GCA_021785235.1 Bacteroidota bacterium | reverse complement strand
AGACATCGAAGCCGGAAGTCCGCATCCGCATCGACCGCGACAAGGCTTCCGACCTCGGCGTCAATGTCGCCCAAATTGCCACGACTGCCAGGGCGCTCGTCGACGGATATGTCGCCACAAAATACCAGGAAGGAGACGAACAGTACGACGTGCGCGTCAGGCTGAGAAAAGACGACAGGACATCTCTTGAAAACGTCAACAACCTGACCGTGAAGAGCAACAAGAGTATGGGAAACGGTGAAAACTTACTGGTGCCGGTGAGCTACGTCGCCGACATACGACAGAGTTCCGGCCCCTCGCAGATAAACAGATTCGACCGCCAGCGCGAGATACGCATAGACGCGAACCTTTCCGGCAGACTCCTCGGCGAAGTCTTGGGAGACATCCAGGGTAAAACAAACCGGCTGGTCCTCCCTGCCGGCTACAATGTAGGCGTCGTCGGACAGGGGCAGATGCAGGCGGAGTCGTTCCTCAATATACTCCTCTCGCTCGCGCTTGCCGTCATATTCGTGTACATCGTGCTCGCCGCCCAGTTTGAGAGCTTCACGTACCCCTTCGCCATCATGCTCGCGCTCCCCATGTCGCTCATCGGAGCGGTCCTCGGGCTGCTGGTATTCGGCAGCGCCGTATCAATGATGTCGATGATCGGAATAATAATGCTGATGGGACTCGTGACAAAGAACGGGATACTCCTCGTCGATTACGCGAATGTGCTGCGCGACCGCGGACAGGAGAGGACGGAGGCTTTGATAAACGCGGGCGCCACCAGACTACGGCCGATTCTCATGACCACCTTCGCGATGATATTCGGAATGATGCCGGTCGCCTTCGCGGTGAGCGAGGGAAGCGAGTTCCGTGCGCCGATGGGACAGGCTGTCATCGGTGGGCTTATAACGTCGACCTTGCTGACCCTTTTCGTCGTCCCCGTTGTGTACTCGATCCTGGACGACCTCTCTTTCCGGAAAGCTTTCGCCTTCGTCGGTCGAATCCGGGGAAAAAAGAAAGAACACGGATCAAACGGATGATACGGACCCGCACGGATTGAAATATTATGCTCCAAGAAGAAATTACAGAGAAGGTTCTTAAAGCGTTCTACAAGGTTTATGGTCAGCTGGGGTATGGATTCCTCGAGAGGGTCTACGGCAACGCGATGGGTGTCGAGTTAACCAAAATGGGTATGCGGGTTCAACAACAAAGCAATATTAAGGTTTACTACGGTGGTATTGAGGTGGGTGACTATTATGCCGACCTGTTAGTAGACGATGTTGTTATAGTTGAACTCAAAGCCATGGATGGTATCCGTAAAGAACACGAAGCACAACTTGTCAACTATCTCAAGGCAACCGACGTCGAAGTTGGTTTGTTATTGAATTTCGGGAAGAGGGCTGAATTCAAGAGAAGAATCTTCACGAATGATAGAAAGAAGAGAAATAATCCGTGAGGATCCGTTCATTCCGTGTTTTCCGTGTTCAATCTATAGGCAAGGAGGTATCATGAAGATAGCGTTCCTGGTTTGTAACGATGTTGTTTCACCGCGGGTGATGAAGCTTCTCGACGAGGCGAAGATAGATTACTACACCCGCTGGGAACATGTGAAAGGCAAGGGTCACGGCACCGACCCGCACCTCGACACGCGCAGCTTCCCGGGTACGAACGCCGTCTTCATGATCGCGTTCGAACATGAAACGACCCTCGAACGTCTCGTGGAGGAAATCAACATTGCCAACAAGGAAATCCCGCGGCCCGACGACCATATCAGGCTGTTCCAGGTTCCCCTCGAAAGGATTGTCTGAACCGCACCACTTTAGCCACACATCATGGAGGATTTATGATCAAGCACTATTCACACCAATTTACGATCTTGACGATCGCGATCTTTATCCCATTGCTGACCGGTGCCGCCCCCCGGAATGTTCAAACCGGGAACCAGGACACTACCGTCCAGCAATTTTCAAACGCGAATCTATTCGCCAGTGCGAGCCCCCTTCTTTACCAGGCTCCGCCGTTCGACAAGATTCACGACTCAGATTACAAGCCGGCAATGGAGGAAGGGATGCGACAGCAACTCACGGAAATCGACAAGATCGAGTCCAATCCTGAGGCTGCTACATTCGAGAATACAATCGTGGCGATGGAGCGGTCGGGCGAGCTCCTCACCCGCGTCGCCAGCGTCTTCTTCTCGATGACCAGCGCAAACACGAACGACGATCTCCAGAACACACTCTCTGAGGACGCCCCGAAACTCGCGGCACACAGCGACGCGATTACGTTGAACCCGAAACTTTTCGAGCGCGTCAAGCGGATTTATGACAACCGTGCGGACATCGGCCTCACCTCCGAGCAGAAATACCTCGTCGAACGTTATTACATGGACTTCGTCAGGTCCGGCGCGCTTCTGTCAGAACCAAACAAGGAACGGCTTCGCGCCATCAACCAAGAGACTGCGAAGTTAGAGACCGATTTTCAAATCAGACTCCTGGCGGCGACGAAAGCAGGCGCTCTCGTAATCGATGAGAAGAGCGAGCTCGATGGCCTGAGCGAGGGTGAGATCGCCGCCGCGGCTCACGCGGCTCATAACCGTGGTTTCGACGGTAAATGGGTCTTGCCACTTCAGAACACAACTCAGCAGCCGTCACAAGTCTCGCTGAACAACAGATCGGTGCGCGAACGACTTTTCCAAAATTCCACGCTGCGCACCGAGCGCGGTGACAGCAACGACACACGACAAATCATTACCCGCCTGACTGAGCTCCGCGCGGAGAAGGCAAAGCTTCTCGGCTTCCCTTACTTCGCCGACTACATACTCGAGAACCGAATGGCAAAGACGCCCGCCGCCGCGATCAAACTCCTCACCGATATCGCGCCCGAGGCAATGTCTAAGGCAAAAAGCGAGGCCGCAAAGATGCAGGCGCTTGTCGACAAGCAAAACGGCGGATTCAAGATACAACCGTGGGATTGGCAGCATTACGCCGAGAAGGTCCGCACCGCGGAATACGACCTCGACGAGTCGCAGATCAAGCCGTATTTCGAGCTGAACCGGGTATTGGTCGATGGGATATTCTACGCTGCTAACAAACTATACGGCCTGACTTTCAAGGAGCGGAAGGACATCCCAGTCTATCACACGGACGTCCGCGTCTTCGAGGTATTCGACGCCGACGGCAAATCGATGGCTCTCTGGTATTGCGATTACTTCAAGCGCGACAACAAGGACGGCGGGGCGTGGTCAGGTGGGTTCGTCGACGCGTCGGGTCTGCTCCATACCAGTCCGGTCGTCTATAACGTCTGCAACTTCACGAAGCCGGCTCCCGGCCAGTCTGCCCTTCTGACGTATGACGACGTGACGACGATGTTCCACGAATTCGGACACGCGCTTCACGGCTTGCTCGTCAGGGCGGAGTACCCGCGGCTCGCTGGCAACGTGCCCAGAGATTTCGTAGAAGTCCCCTCGCAGTTCAACGAACACTGGGCGCTCTACCCGGAGGTGCTGGCGAATTACGCCAAACATTATAAGACCGGGGAGCCGATGCCCGCGGCGCTGGTCGAGAAGATCAGGAAGGCAAAGACTTTCAACCAGGGGTTTGAGACACTCGAGTACGTCGAAGCTTCCCTCCTCGACATGGCGTGGCACACTCTGCCAGCAGGCTCGCAGGTGACGAACGTAGACTCATTCGAAACGGCAGCACTTGAGAAGTACAACGTTTACATGCCGCTGGTGCCGCCGCGATACAGGTCTACATACTTCGCTCATATCTGGGAGGGAGGTTATTCGGCGGGATACTACTCTTACATGTGGAGCGAAGTGATTGAGGATGATGCCTTCGAGTGGTTCAAAGAGAACGGCGGGCTGACGCGTGCCAACGGCCAGAGGTTCCGAGATATGATATTGTCGCGCGCAGGCTCAGAAGACTCCGGCGATCTTTATCGCGCATTCCGCGGGCACGATCCCGACGTGAAAGCATTGCTGGAAGACCGCGGACTGACTAACAAATAAACAAAAAGAGATTGAACACGGATCGCACGGGTTTGACGGATCCTCAAAGACGCTGAATACGATGCTTAATCCGTGAGCGTCCGTCTCTTCTCTGCCATCCGTGTTCTGATTTCCGCGGGGTTCCCTACCAACCCATCCGTTTTCTCAGCGAAGTAATGTGTGCCACGTGGTGCCTTCCATGCCACGCATACATCTGCAGAATATTCTCAAGAGTGTTCACGCCTGACTCGGGATGATTAAATGTTCTCTTGAAATCTTCCGGCCTCATGGCTTTCAGAAGCGCCACCCATCGCTTGTGAAGTCCGTCGAGCAATGTCAGCGACATGTCCACATCGGCGGTTGTTGCGTCGGGAAGGTCCGCCCACAACGGCTGTTGGTAAGGCTTGATAGTCGGCTGGCTCTCCGTCAGCGCAAGTCTGAAGCGGATATACGCGTTCATGTGGCTGTCGGGAAGATGGTGTGCCACTTGTCTGACAGTCCATCCTGCGGGTCGGTACGGTGTATCGAGTTGCTCGCGCGAAAGTCCCTTGACGGCTTCACGCAGCGCGGCCGGCGCAGCTTCGATTTCCTGTATGCACTCGGCGCGCTTCTGGTTGCTCAACTGAGATTCCGGTTTGAAGCGCCCGATCGGGTAACTTAAGTCTTCCATTGTCTCCTCCTCCACTGTCTTCTAAGTGCAAATTCCGTTTGGACAATTTTCCGAAAATTATCCTCAAAAACAAGCTTGCAAGGCAGCGATGGATCGGCCTGGCCGGAAACCCGCGTTAAGGTGACAAGAAGCTATTGGATAATCATAATCGGAGGACTGCTGTTTCCCCTCGCAAGATGTCCGTTTCCGTGACAGTGCATGCTGTACTCGTGCTTCCGCTTCTCAGCATCCGGCAGGACGTGACCAACACATCTCCCTCCTTTGCTCATCAGCTTATTGCCTTCGGCCAAAGGACTCTTGCCCGGAAACCAAAATTCGAAATTCGAGAGGTCCACGGTCTCCCAAATGACTTCTGTTTGCCCGTGCGATACGTCTACCACAACCGGCGGCACGATGTACTCGTTGCCTACTTTCGGGATATGGCATTCTGCTGGTCCCATTGTCTGCTCCATTTTTGCTGACACTTCTTTCCCTTCGTTAAAACGACCCTTGCATTAAATAAAGTCGAATCCGACGGCCGGCCGTTATCTTGCCGTCAATTCGCCCTGTGATCTACTATTTCTTCAAGCCTTTCAAAAGTTGCTGGTACCTCTTATCAGCCCTCAGGTTTTTCATTTCGGGCGCGTTCTCAACTTCCGTTGGTGAATAACCCTTTCTAAAAGCTATGGCAAGGAGCTCTAAAGCTTCGCCACGTTCGCCCAACTCCTCGTAGCTCATAGCAATGTGTCCCAATAAGACCACGTTGTTCGGCGCGAGCGAGAGTGACTTCGACAGATACTTTCTTGCCTTCCCGCTGTCCCCAAGCGCAAGACAGTATGCGGCAATCTGCCAGGTCAGCTCCGCATTCTGAGGACTATGATCCAGAACTGCCTCAGCCTTCTTTACGGCCATCCGATACGCATTTGCTGAGTTATCCCGCTGTCCCATCTCTAAATACGCAGCTGCAAGGTTGGCCCAGACGGTGCAGTTTTTATCGTCTAACTTCAACGCTTTTTCATAAGCCTGCGCCGCGCCGGCCAGATCACCTTTATAGTAGAGAAGCGTCCCGAGATTTGAATACCCGTGGTAATTGGGCTGAAGCGCTATCGATTTCTCAAAGACTGCGAGCGCCGAATCCCACTGGTTGAGGTAAAAGTACAGTGCGCCAAGGTTGTTGTAACCCAAATGATTGTCCGGTGTCAGTTCCACAACCTTACGGTATTCGCGTACCGCGTCATGCATACGGCCTATTGTAATGTAATAGCGCCCAAGCTCGCTGTGAAAACCCCAATAGGTAGGGCTGATGCTGACCGCTTTTCTAAATGCAGCCTCCGCTCTCACCGTATCGCCGAGATGGCTGTAGGCCTTCCCGAGCTCGGAGTATGCGTACCCATTGACGGGATCGAGTCGGATCGCGTCCTCGAATTGACTGACAGCTTTTTCGTTCTGTCCTGTACCCGCATAAATGATCCCGAGCGTGATCCGTACCGGCACGAGCCGGTCGTTCAGCTGCGCCGCCTTCGCGCAATAGGCGATTGCGCTGTCAACCCAGTGGGGATCCATATCGTTCTCGAACATCTTCCAGTACGCTTCTCCAAGTCCGGCATATGCCAGAGCATAGCCGGGGTCCACTTCAAATGCCTTCCTGAACAACGATGTCGCCACGTCAAGATTCTTCATCGTCTCATATCTCTGCATATATCCGCGGCCCTCGAGGTAGAGCTCGTATGCGCTCGATTTGTCTGTTGCGCCGGCTCGCACGATGTTCAAAGATTGGGGCTCCAATTTGATATCTAGTAATTCCGTGACCGCATCGACGATCCTATCCTGCAGCCGGGAGATATTTGCCGAAGACTCATCGAATAACTGCGACCTCAGTTGTCTTGAAGTCCGGGGATCGACCAGGTTAAGGGTCAAACGGAGGCCGTTTTCTTCGTGCTGCATGCTGCCGGTCACAACAAGATTGGCCCCGAAAACTCGCCGCGCTTCCCTCGGACTTCTTATGTCGTTGCCCCTTACCTCGCTGCTCGCCACCACCCATAACGAACCCTTAGAGGGCTGAAACTCGGTAAGGGCGCTGGTCATCGTCTCCATAAGACCATCGCTCATGGCGGTCTCCTTCTGGTCACATCCGATACATGTGAAAGGCAAGACAACAACACGCTTCTCCGCCGGGACGCCTATCCCGAAGATCGTGTAAACCGCAGACCGCCAGCCGAAAGGGTTCAGAAGAATCGTCGCTGCGAGAAGCGTAATGACCGATGCGATCGCCAGATTTCTGCGGGAGATAAAGCGTGAAACACCGGCGATTTTTGGCAGAGCTTTGGCTCCGACCGGACCGGCACTCAGCTCTTTCAGTGACGTGAAAAGTTCAATTGCGGTCTGCGGGCGTTTCGCAGGATTCTTTTGGAGGAGCTGCATAACTATCTCCTCCAGCACTTCAGGAATCCCGCTGCGAATGCTGCGTGGCGGCGCAGGTTCGTTGTAGATAATGGAGTAGAAGAGCGCCGCTTCATGCTCGCCTCCAAACGGTCTGGTTCCGGTCAGCATCTCATACAACACGACGCCCAACGAGAAGAGATCGCTCCTCGCATCGACCACGCCGTTCTGAATCTGCTCCGGCGACATGTATGCTGCTGTACCAGGACGACCCTTTTCCGAGACGGTCTGTGCTGCTGTCGAGAGCTTCGCAAGACCGAAGTCCACTATCTTCACGGTGCCGTCGCGGGTAACAATGATATTGCCCGGCTTGATGTCGCGGTGAACGATCCCGGCATCATGTGCCTTCTGCAGCCCAGAGACAACTTGCATTGCAATACTAACTGTCTCATCTACACCGAGCGGGCCGCGTTCGATCTTCTGCTTCAGCGTCTCACCGTCATACAGTGCCATGCAAATGAAAGTGCGGCCGTCGTCTGACTCGTCAATCTCGTGGATCGCGCCGATGTTTGGATGGTCGAGCGCCGAAGCGGTTTGCGCTTCCCGAACGAAGCGCGATCTGGCGTCCAAGTCACCGGTCAACTCCGGCGGCAGGAACTTGAGTGCGACATCGCGCTTCAGCTTGGTGTCCTCAGCCTTGTAGACGACTCCCATTCCCCCTTCGCCGAGTTTCTTAAGAATTTTGTAATGTGATATCGTCTTGCCGACTTCAGGCATGGTTTATTCCTTACCGAACTCTATTACGGTTCCACTTGCCGGCCAGCTGCATTTGTCCGGAAATGTGTTGGCCAGCCGGGCGTATGCGCGAAGTCCGGTGCAATGCGATAGCATAATTTTCTTAACGTCGAACTTCCGCAGCGCTTCGACGGTTTTCTGCATCCGCGATGGGGATGCGCTGACCAAATGCGTGCCTCCGATTACGGCGTAGATACGCTTTTCACCGGTAAACTTGCTTACATAGTCCATCGTGTTGACCAATCCTGCGTGACCGCATCCGAGTATTATGACGATTCCCTCCGGTGCACGGAAGAACACGGCTTGATCATCCAGAACCGGGTCGTCAATCGTTAATCCGCTGTCAAGGTAAGCGACGCCACGCAGACCTGTATCCTCATACTCGTCTGACCGTGGTATCTGGCCGGTAACCATTACGCCTTCACAAATAACAGTTGGCTTCTCTGTCTCGACTAGATTGAGAACCCGTTGAATGGTTTCTTGTCGCGTGAATGGAAAGCTGTATGCCTCCGCGCCTGATTCTCCTTTGAAGTATCTGGTCTCCAAAACGTTCCGGTGGACAAACAGGTCAACCGGTCCGCTGGCGTCAAGAACCGGGCTAAGCCCCCCCGTGTGATCTCCGTGTCCATGGCTGATAACAATTGCTTCCGTCCTGGTAAGATCGACGCCGAGAGCGCGCGCGTTTCCGATGAGGGTCAAGCCGCCACCGGTGTCTAATAAGATCTGGTGCTTGTCTGTGTTAATCAGAAATGCGGCACCCCAC
>JAJYGB010000552.1 GCA_021785235.1 Bacteroidota bacterium | reverse complement strand
GCGACCTTCGGCGGGGGCGGACACACGCGGGAAATTCTCTCGAGGCTCGCGCCGGCCGGACGGGTAATAGCTTTTGACGTCGACGATAACTCACGCCGTATCGCCGAGGAACTCTCTTCACAGGATCGGCGTCTGAAATTCATCCGCAAAAATTTTTCATATATAGGGGAACTCGGAGAAGAAGGCAGACGTGAGCCTCTCACCGGTTTTCTCTTCGATCTCGGCGTTTCCTCTTATCAGATTGACAACGAAGAAGGCTTCAGCTACAGGCGTGACGAGAGACTGGACATGAGGCTCGACAAAACGCTGGACACCTCCGCCTACGAAATAATCAACCGGTACGAAGCGGAAGAGCTTGCAAACGTGTTTTTCCGGTACGGTGAGGAGCCCCGCTCCCGCGTCCTCGCCAGGGCAATTGTGAAGTCCAGAGGAATGAAAAAAATCGAGACGACCGCCCAGCTCGCAGATATCGTCTCCCGTGTGTGCGGAAAATCGGCAGGGACTCTCTCCAGGATTTTCCAGGCTCTTAGGATCGAAGTCAACAGGGAACTCGATTCACTGCCATCCGGCCTCGACGCGGCAATCGATCTGTTGTCCCGCGGCGGGAGGGTAGCCGTGATATCATATCACTCGCTCGAAGACAGGATCGTGAAAGAAAAATTCAGATACGAGGCGGCAACATGCGTTTGTCCGCCCGAAGCCATCATCTGCACATGCGGCAAAACCGCGCGGGTCAAGATACTCACGCGTAAACCGATCGTGCCGGGCGAAGACGAGATCAGAGCCAACCGGAGGGCACGAAGCGCGAAGCTCAGAGTCGCGGAGAAGATCATATGAGCGAAGAGGCGAAACAACCTGTCGAGCCCAAAAAGACGACGAAGGGTGCATCCCTCTCCGTTTCCAAGTTCATAATCGTCCTGGGGGGAGTCGTCTGCATACTTCTGTTAATCGTGAACAACAGCGTGACGGTCGACGCCCTTGTGGGAGACATAGGCTCGCTCGATTCGACTTACGCCCGGGTCAGGTTTCAGAACGATTCTCTCCAGGCGGAATTGAGAAGGCTATCGAGTGCGGAAAGAATAACCAGGATCGCCTCCGAGAAACTCGGCCTGGTTTACAGCAGCCAGACATTGGAACAGATACAGATCGACAGGGATAAGTTGCAGGAAGCCGAAGAGCAGGATGCGAGAGACACCACAAAATAATCCGCCCGAAAAGCGCTCGAGGGTGAATTACTCCGGCAGGATAAATTTCCTGCGCGCCGTATTCGCTCTGATATTTGTCGCGGTCGCCGCGAAGCTGGTCATCATCCAGGGAGTAAGAGGCTTCTACTATCACAGGGTTGCACAGGACCAGTATGAAAGCCGCGTTGTTCTCCATGCGAACCGCGGAATGATTTTCGATCGGAACGGCAGTTTGATTGTCTCGAACAGTTACGGCTATTCCTACGCGGCCGACCCTCAGCTACTCAGTCCGGCGGAAAAGTCGCAAATCGCGCAGAAATTCGCCGTGGTTTTCAATTTGCCCGTGTCTTATTTCGCCAACAAGCTCGACTCGAAAGCCCGGTTTGTCTGGCTCGCGCGCGATGTCAATGCCGCCCAGTCAGCTGCCCTCCAGGATTTCAGGATATACGGTCTGATACGTCTCCAGGAGCAGCAGAGGCTCTATCCTTACGGCTCTTCCGCGGGGCAGATACTCGGTTTCACGAACGTCGACGGAAAAGGGGCGAGCGGAGTGGAGCTGGAATTTGACTCGCTCCTCGCCGGCACGAACGGCTACGAGATAATGCAGCGCGACGGCCTCGGAAGGAAGATGCCTTCGGTTGACTACCCGAAGGTTCCTCCGGTGCCGGGGTGCAACATCCAGCTCACACTCGATATGAACATAGAGCAGATCGTCGAGCAGGAACTCACCGCCGGAATCCAGCGCACCGGCGCGGCAGCCGGTACGGCGGTCTTCATGGATCCCAATAACGGCGCAATACTCGCGATGGCGAACTACCCGTCGTTCAATCCGGCGGAATACGACCGATACAATTACGCCGATTCGAGAGACAGGGCAATAACGGACGTCTTCGAGCCCGGCTCGACGTTCAAGATCGTCACTGCCTCCGCCGCGCTTGAGGAGGGGATAGAGCAACCCAACGACATGATATTCGCGGAGGACGGGCGGTACACATTGTACGGGAGGGTCATTCAGGATTTTGAGCGCGCCGGCTGGATAACGTTCAGGCGCGCTGTCGAGTTGTCGAGCAACATCGCCTTCTCGAAGGTGGGCCGGAAAATCGGCGACGATAAATTCTACAGGTACGCAAGAGACTTCGGCTTCGGCGCTCCTACCGGGATTGAACTCCCCGGCGAGGTCCCCGGTGAGCTGGACAAACCTTATGAGTGGTCGAAAGTCTCGCTGCCTTTCATGTCGTTCGGCTATGGCGTTCTCGTCACGACGCTTCAGATGGCGCAGGCGTACGCCGCGATTGCCAACGGCGGTACACTAATGAAGCCCTATGTTGTCGACAAGATCACCGGTCCCAACGGCGACGTAGTTTTCCAGAACACGCCCATGAAGATCCGCCGGGTCGTGACTCCGGATGTCGCGCATACGCTTACAGGACTCTTCATCGACGTCGTCGAAAATGGAACCGGCGAAGAAGCCAGGATGAGCAATCTTCTTATCGCGGGCAAGACGGGCACTGCGCAGAAGCTCGTTGACGGGCAATACTCCAAGAAATATTATCACGCGTCTTTCGCGGCATTCTTTCCGGTCCCCAACCCACAGATCGTCGGCTACATAATGATAGATTCACCGATGAAGGGATACACGGGTGGTGCGGTGGCGGCTCCGATTTTCAAGAGAATTGCGGAACGCATCTACGGCATTATGCAGCGGAGGACAACCAACCTCACGAACAGCGACATCAGGATGGTCTCCAATACCGGTAAACATGAGAAGACAAATTCGAAGGTTGTCGCGTATGCCCCGGCCGCCGCCGTCAATGCGGGCAGCTCGGGCGGCGTGCGGGTGCCGGATGTTTCGTTCCTCGATTACGCTTCCGCGGCGGCTATACTCAGTAACTTTGGGCTCGACGCATCGGCGTCCGACCACGTGAACTTCATAGTTCTCTCCGAAAAACCGTCGGCCGGGACTATCGTTGCGAAAGGTTCGACTGTGCAGTTGAAGGTCACCGACGCGAGCCATGTCAGCAGGATGCCCAACTTCACGGGCGCGAGTGTAAGGAACGCGACAAGTTTTCTCATGTCTGCCGGAATTCCTTTTCACGTCGTAGGCAGCGGGAAGATTGTCGGACAGTCCCCGAAGGCGGGGCAGCCGGTCAGCAGGAATGTAACCGTAATCATCAACTGTGAAAATAAAGACTTCAACGTATCAGGGCTCTATTAAATGATGCTTGGCGAACTCATCAAGAACGTTTCGGTAACGGAAGTCGTCGGTGACGTGGACAGAGAGATTACCGAAATCGTGTATGACTCCCGCAAGGTTAAGGAGGGTTCACTCTTCATCGCGCTTAGAGGAGCTCAGTTTGACGGGCATCGCTTCATAGTAGATGCCGTAGGTAGCGGCGCGAGCGCGGTCGCGGTCGAGGACAATAGTATCGTCAATGACGACTACTTCCTCTCTCACCACACCACTAAACTACTTGTCCCCAGTACCCGCCGCGCTCTTGCGCTTATCTCCGCCAATTTCTACAAGCATCCCGCCGAACGCCTCAAGGTCATCGGCATAACCGGCACGAATGGAAAGACAACGAGCACGTACCTTATCAAGGCGATCCTGCAATCTGCCGGCGAGAAAGTCCTTCTGGTCGGCACTATCGACTACATGTTCAACGAAAAGGTCATCGAAGCCGCGAGCAACACAACTCCGGAATCGTTCGATCTCCACAGGCTGATGGCTTCATCGATAGAGCGCGAAGCGACCTGCGCAGTAATGGAAGTATCTTCGCACTCACTCGTCATGGATCGCGTTTACGGCATACCTTTCAAGGCAGCCCTGTTCACGAACCTTACGCAGGACCATCTCGACTTCCACCAAACGATGGAGGAATATTTCAAGGCGAAGAAGATACTGTTCGACAACCTCCAGCCGGAAAGCTTTGCGATCGTGAACATAGACGACAGTTACGGCAAACGAATAATTGCCGACACGCGCGCGAGAAAAGCATCATACGGATTCGATCCGGCAGCCGATTTCCGAATAGTCGAGTCGGAATTCAGCGCGGCGGGAACCGCCATTACGATTCGTCATGACGGGAGGAATTTCGCCATTGACTCCAAACTGGTCGGAAGATTCAATGCTTACAATCTTACCGGAGCGTTTGCGGTTGGTGTAAGTCTCGGCTACAGCCCGTCACTCGCCGCTAAGGCACTGGCCGGAGTCGAAAATGTGAAGGGACGCTTCGAGCGGATCGACTCGGGCAAAGGATTTGTCGTCGTGGTCGATTATGCGCACAGCCCGGACTCTCTCCAGAAGACACTTCAGGCCGCCAGAGATATACTGACTGCCGCCGACAAAGGGGGGAGACTCATCTCGGTCTTCGGCTGCGGAGGAAACCGCGACCGAACGAAGCGCCCCAGGATGGGGAGAATATCCGAAGAACTGAGCGACTTTACGATAGTGACATCCGACAATCCGCGGTTCGAAGATCCGGAAGCAATCGCGGATGAGGTCCTTGCCGGCACGACCAAAGAAAGCGACAGAGTCATTAAGATCGTCGACAGGCACGAGGCAATTCAGGAGAGCCTGAAAAGAGCCCGGCCGGGCGACATAGTCGTTCTTGCTGGGAAGGGACACGAGGACTACCAGGTTGTGAGAGACGTGAAAATCCATTTCGACGATCGCGAGGAAGTCGAGAAAGCGCTGGGTTTGAAGAGTTGATAACGATTGACGACATTCGCGGAATCAAAGGCGCGGCCTTAATGAACCTTAATTTCAGGAGCGCACGCGGAGTGTCGACCGATTCCCGCAGTGTCTCGCGCGGACAGATATTCTTTGCATTGAGGGGTGAAAGGTTTGACGGGCACTCATATGTATCCGACGCGATCGGGAACGGGGCCGCCTGCGCCGTGGTCGACAGGAAGTGGCACCGTTCGCTCAGGAATGCCGTCCCACACCCGCTTGTCGTGGTTGACGACACGACACGGGCGCTTGGAGAGCTTGCCCGGATTTACCGGAGGAAATTTGACATACCCGTCGTCGCGGTCGGCGGATCGAACGGCAAAACGACGACCAAAGAAATGGTTGCCGGAGTGCTGTCGAGGAAATATAAAGTCGCAAAGACTACCGGGAATCACAATAACCAGATCGGCGTTCCGCTTACGATACTGAATTTCAAGAAGTCGCATGAGGCGGCGGTGGTCGAGATCGGCACGAATCATTTCGGCGAGATCGAACGCCTGTGCGAAATCCTGGAGCCAAGCGCCGGACTGATCACCAACATAGGCAACGAGCACCTCGAGTTTTTCAAAAGTCTATCCGGTGTCGGAAAAGAAGAGGGAAAGCTTTTTAAATACCTGGCGCAGACGAACGGAACGGCATTCGTCAATCTGGACGATAAGCGTCTGTTGGGTCTGTCCGGGGCGACGAAGCACAGGTTCACGTACGGCTTTCAATCCGGACCACGTAGGAACCTGTCCGGACGGTTATTCGGATTCGATTCGAGAGGATGCGCCCTGTTCGAAATTAAATTTGAAGGGAGGACAGAGCTTGTTCATCTGAAGGTCCCCGGAATCCACAACGCGATGAACGCGCTTGCGGCCGCCGCGGTTGGTTTCCGATACGGCGTCGGCCACGCGGAAGTGAAGCGGGCGCTCGAGACCTTCAGGTCTTATGAGAAAAGAATGCAGGTTCTCAGGAAAGCCGGTGTCACGATTCTCAACGACACATATAATTCCAATCCGGAGTCCGCGATCGCTGCGCTCAAGTGGATGTCGATGGTGCGGTCGAACGGAAAGAGAATCGCCGTATTGGCGGACATGCTCGAGCTCGGGGGGGCGTCGAAGCGTGAACATCAGAGAGTCGGTCAGGCAGCTGCCAGGGAAAAGGTTGATTACCTTTTTACTTTTGGAAAGATGGCGCGCGAGATTGCCGGTGCCGCGGACCGAAAAGTGGAAACCGAATCCTTCTCCGACAAGCGTAAACTCTCCGGGAAACTTCTTCAGATTGTGTCATCCGGCGATGTGGTAATGGTGAAGGGTTCGCGCGGGATGAAAATGGAAGAAGTAGTCGAGGCTCTGATGAACGGACTAGAGTCCGGGAGGGCGCGGTAATGCTGTATTATTTATTTGACCTGCTTGAGAGACAATTTCATCCGCCGGGCTTCGGCGTCTTCAAGTATATCACCTTCCGGTCCGCGCTCGCGGCGCTGACAGCACTGCTTATCAGCTTCGTCATCGGGCCGATGATAATTAAGAAGCTGCACAAGCACCAGATCGGTGAACAGGCGAAGGTGGAGGGACCGAAATCGCACCTGTCGAAGGCCGGGACGCCGACGATGGGAGGAATCATTATCCTCGGCTCCGTACTCGTGCCGCTTTTGCTCTGGGGTGATCTTACCAACCCATACGTGCTTCTTATCCTGCTCATAACATTCTGGCTCGGTGTCCTTGGCTTCACGGACGACTATATGAAGGTTGTGAAGAAGAAACGCAAGGGGTTGATAGCCAGGTACAAGCTGATCGGGCAGATTACCATAGGCCTTCTGGTGGGAGCGGCGTTATATTTCTCTCCCCAGCTTCACCCATTCAACTCGATAACGACGGTACCGTTTTTCAAGAATCTGAATTTCGATTACGGGTACTTTTATATACCGGTGGTGATCTTCATTATCACGGCCACGTCGAACGCGGTGAACCTGACGGACGGGCTGGACGGGCTCGCGATCGGGACGGTTGGCATCACCGCACTGACGTTGGCGCTGATGTGTTACGTCTCCGGGAACATCGAATTCAGCCGGTATTTGAATATTATTTACCTGCGCGGCTCGGGGGAGCTAACGGTCTACTGCTTCGCGCTCGTGGGCGCGTCGCTTGGGTTCCTCTGGTACAACACCTATCCGGCCCAGGTCTTTATGGGCGACACTGGCTCGCTCGCGCTCGGAGGAGCGATCGCGGGGATATCCATAATGATCAAGAAGGAATTGGTTCTTCCGATTATCGGCGGGATCTTCGTCGCCGAGGAGATCTCGGTGATACTCCAGGTGCTCTATTTCAAGTACACGAAGAAGAAATACGGAGAAGGAAGGCGCATTTTCAAAATGGCGCCGTTGCATCACCACTTCGAGCTCGACGGCGTATCGGAGCCGAAAATAGTGACAAGATTTTATATCGTTGGGATTCTCCTCGCGATTTTGAGTTTAACGACGTTCAAGGTGAGATAAGTTGGGCAGACCTGAAAAAATAAAGTCCGCGAGGGTTTCGGTTCTCGGAGCCGCGAGGAGCGGTATGGCGGTCGCCAGACTCCTCAAGGCCCAGGGGGCCGGCGTTTTTATGAGCGACAAGAAACCCCGGGAAGAGGCGGCCCAGCAGATGCAGCTTCTTGACGGAATCGGTGTCGAATACGAATTCGGATCGCATTCCGACAGGCTCTTCGACGCGGATTTCATGGTGGTAAGCCCCGGCGTGCCGTCAAATCTCAACCTGATCCAGCATGCGATGAAGGTCGGACTGAACGTCTACAGCGAAGTCGAAGTCGCTTCGTGGTTCTGCCGTGCCCCGATCGTCGCCATCACAGGCTCCAACGGGAAGACAACCACGACGACACTGATCGGAAAGATATTCGAAAAGTCAGGCCGCAAGGCGGTCGTCGCGGGCAACATAGGCTATCCTATCTCGGATTACGTGGCCGACATGGATGAAGATGCGGTTGCCGTTCTCGAAGTGTCAAGCTTCCAGCTGGACCATGTGGACACTTTCAAGCCGAAGGTCGCGGTCCTGCTCAACATTACCCCCGACCATCTCGACAGATACGAGAATTACCAGGCGTACATGAATTCCAAGTTCAGGATTTTCATGAACCAGTCGGCCGACGACACGTCGGTGTACAGCCACGACGACGACGCTGTCGATAAGCACTGCCGGGATCTGCAAACCATCCGGAAGCCGTTCAGCGTCAAAGAGAGAATCGAATGCGGCGGCTTCGAGGAGAACGGGAAAGTGTACCTTGTCGAGAACGGCGAGCCCGTTCACCTGATAGACTCGAAGGAGATCAGGATACGTGGAGTGCACAACCTGTACAACTCGATCGCGTCCGCTTTGGCGGCCAGGGCCCTTGGAGTACCGTCTGAAGTCATCGCCGACACGCTTCGTGAATTTCCGGGCGTTGAGCATCGCCTTGAGCCAGTGCGGGAGCTGGCCGGAGTGAAGTACATCAACGATTCCAAGGCGACGAATGTAGACGCGGTCTGGTACGCGCTCGGAAGTTATGAATCGCCGATCGTCCTTATAGCCGGTGGAAAAGACAAAGGCAACGACTATTCCCCCCTCTTCGAGCCCGTGAAGAAGAAAGTGCGGGCCATGATACTGATCGGGTTGGCGGCGCCAAAGATG
>JAJYGB010000487.1 GCA_021785235.1 Bacteroidota bacterium | reverse complement strand
GTTTTGCTCGCGACGATATTCATAACGGGACGCGGGCTTGGGGCCAGCGGCGCAATTAAGGACGCAACGATCTCGATTTCCAACGCGATCGCGCCGAGATTTACTGAGACAAATCCCTTCTTCGGCCAATACGTCGGCGCCGGGAAAGAGAACCCTCTAAAATCATGGCTCGTGTTCGAGATAGCCGGGGTCCTGATCGGCGGCTTCATATCCGGTCTTGTTTCGGACCGGCTAAAATTGGTAACCGAGGCGGGACCGAGAGTTAAACCAAGAGCGAGATGGTTCTTCGCGGCGATAGGCGGCGCGTTATTCGGGATAGGAGCGCAGTTCACACGCGGCTGCACCAGTGGCGCCGCGCTAAGCGGGATGGCTGTCCTTTCGACCGCCGGATTCATAGCAATGCTTTCAATATTTGGCACCGGGTACCTGGTTGCGTACCTCGGCCGCAAACTCTGGATATGAGAGGTAAATCATGGGACCATTCGTACCTGACCTGATTTCAGATCAATTGAATCTCATCGTAGCCCTCCTCCTTGGAATCGCCTTCGGCTTTGTCCTCGAGCAGGCAGGCTTCTCCTCCTCGCGGCGACTCGCGGGGGTTTTCTACGGCTATGATTTCACAGTGCTTCGAGTTTTCTTCACTGCAGCGATCACCGCGATGAGCGGCGTGCTTCTCCTCGGCCATTTCGGTCTGCTGGACACCGATGTCATCTATGTGAATCCGACCTGGCTTGTCCCCGCTATTGTGGGCGGAGTTATCATGGGAATCGGCTTCATCGTCGGCGGTTACTGCCCGGGCACAAGTGTGTGCGCCGCCGCGATCGGGAAGGTCGATGCGATGTTCTTTGTTGGCGGGGGACTCCTTGGCGTGTTCGCCTTCGGTGATCTATTCCCCCTGTACGAAAACTTCTACACTTCGACGGCGCTCGGACCAATCAGGGTGTTCGATTCGTTGGGGATGTCACAGGGGGTATTCGCTTTCATCATAATTATGGTTGCCGTCGCCGCTTTCGTGGTCACGACCATTATCGAAAGAAGAGTGGACAGTAAGTCGGCTCCTTCGTTTAAATTCAAGCCGCTTAAGCACGCGGCAGCGGGAACGTTCGCCATCGCGCTTGGCGTCATTTTCATTTTCATGCCCAATCACAAGGCGGCCATGATCGAGAAAGTGACCGATCCATCGTACACGGCAGCGCATCCGGTTGACAAAATGGACGCCGACGAGCTCGCTTTCCGGATCGTCGATCACGAACAGAATATCCGGATAATTGACATCCGCTCGGCTAAAGAATTCGCCGAGCTCGCCCTGCCGAACTCTTACAATATCCAGAGGTCCGACTTATTTGGTAAAGACTGGGTTTCGACTTTCTCTCAAAGACATCTCAAGAAAGTTGTGGTGGGCAACGACGAGGTTCAGGAGCGAACAGCATACTACTTACTGAAGGAGTTGGGATACGAGAATCTTGCTATCCTTCGCGGTGGAATCGGCACGTTCAGAAAAAACATACTTAGCTCTACCGCGTTCGTCCCGACGGGTTCCCACTGGGATGCGGACGTCAAGGAATTTCGTGAAGGCGCCCGGGCTACGATCCTCAAAATGATTGCAGACGCGAAGAATAAGCCTGTTAAGACCATTATCAAAAGAAAAATTCAGGGGGGCTGCTAGGCAGGGCAGGTGAATAGGGGGTGGCAACACCCCCTATTTCGCCAGATTGATCAGCGACGTTCTTCGAGCTTCTTACGGATGTTCTTCAGCTCTTCCCTCCGGCCACCCGACGTCTTCGGATATTTGAGCCCCAGCGATTTAAGCGCGTCGACGACCACCTGAGAAACTATGAGCCTCGCGTTCTCCTTGTCGTCCGCGGGTATAACGTACCATGGTGCCTTATCCGTGCTTGTCGCGCTTATGCATTCCTCGTAGGCCTTCATGTAATCCTTCCAGTACTCCCGCTCCGCGATATCAGCTTCGCTGAACTTCCAGTTTTTTTCCTTGTCGTCTATCCTTTCGAGAAACCGCCTTCGCTGTTCTTCTTTCGATAAGTGGAGGTAAAACTTGAGCACCCTCGTACCGCTCTCATATAGATGCTTTTCGAAATGCCTTATCGCCTTGAATCTTTCTTTCCATAATTTGTCACCGCGCAATTCGTCGGTATCGATCCCTTCTGCCCCGAGAAGATCCGGATGAACGCGCACGATAAGGACCTCCTCATAATAGGACCTATTGAAGATTCCTATCTTTCCTCTTTCCGGAAGACACTTGGTCGTTCGCCATAGAAAATCGTGTTGTAATTCCCCGGCACTCGGCTGCTTGAAGCTGTAGACCTGGCAGCCCTGCGGGTTGACGCCGGACATCACGTGCCTGATGGTGCCATCTTTCCCGGCGGCGTCCATCGCCTGAAAGATCAGGAGTACAGCGTACTTGTTCGAAGCATAGTGGACGTTCTGCAACGAACTCAGCTGCGACACGTGCTCATCAAGAAGTTGCTTATAAGCTTTCTTGGAATTGTAAATCGGATTTACTCTCGTTGGCCGTTTGTCGAGATCCGCCTTTTGATCTTCGCTTACCCTGAATTCTTCTACGTCTATTTTCATCATAATCCTTTCCGCGCGACATTCGCGATTGTCCCTACCATGGAAATTAGAAATCGCGCGCGACTCTTTCAGCTTCTCATAGAAACATTCCTGAATGCCGTCCTCGTAGTTTGCGACTAAATCGGGGAAGCGCTATCAACTACCACGTAACGCGAGCAGGCGAAAAGAAAAGTTCGACCATAATTGCAATTACAACCGCCTTACCGACAGCTTTGCAGACACATGCTCCTATCATTGGACCTATTGGCATAGGCCGCTTTGGTTATCAAGAGGTCGCGTGACCGCCAGATTTTATTTGCCTGAATAGTCTGCGCTCTTCTTCAGGCTGGGATCGGGGAGCGAGCTCAGCAAGCCCTCTTCAGCAGAGAGTACGACAGCCATGAGCGATACACCGTAATACATGAAATCATGGCACAGAGTCTTCCCGATAAACTTCTCGCTATCGGAAGCGCCGAGTGCGACGTAAAGGGGATTCAATTTGCCTTCGGGGGCGGCGGCATGAAATAAGGAAGGATATTCTTCCTGTATTCTTAAGATCTTGCCGAGATCGCCGGACGCGATTACATCGGAAAGCTTCTCATCGAATTTTTCGCCTGGCTCGAACCTCTCTTCCCCGTAATATCCGTAACGCATGAGGTCGAGCCTGTGAACGGGAGAGCCCGTCCCAATGACGGCGAAAGTGCCTTCCGTCTTCTCCAGAGCGGATTTGATTGCCTCCCCAAACTTAAAATGTGTTTCCGGATCGGATGAGTTGATGGACACCGGAACAACTTTCACGTTTCGACCAGGGAACATGAAATAGAGAGGAAGCCATGCGCCATGGTCGAGTCCCCAGGATTGAGATCCAACGACTTCCAATCCTCTCTCGGCGGAAAGATCGACGATCTTTTTGACGATCGCCATGTCGTTTGTCGCTTCATAAGAATATTTGTAGAGCTCTTCCGGAAAGCCATAATAGTCCTGTATACACGGGATGCTTTCGCGAGATTCAACCTGGAAATCTCCCCGACTTAAATAGTGAGGCGAGCAGACGACCACGGTACTGACTCCGCGCTGGATCAGCACTCGTCCAAGATTCTCGTAGACATCATGAATTCCCGTTCGCTCGACAAGCGAAGTTGGCGCTCCATGCGATAGATATGACGTCAGGACGATATTACCCATTAATTACAACTCACCTTTCCATGGCGATCACTGATTTAGAAATGTGTTGTCAAGCCGCATTTGACGGATCAAACCGTCGGCAGCCGCTACTCAGAAAACAATCGTAAAAACGGTACGTTCCCCGGGTTTCGACCAAACGCTTATCAGAGCGCGATGCAAATGGAGTATCTGGCGGGACAAGCTGAGCCCTATTCCCGATCCGCTGTCTTTCGTAGTGAAAAACGGAATGAAAATCTTCTCCTGAACTTCTCTCGGGATGCCGGCGCCGTTGTCTTCAACTCGGATCGCTATTTTCCCTCTCTCCTCGAGATGTGCTGACAGCTCAATTTTCCCATCCTCTTTTCCTTCGAGCGCCTGGATTGAATTCATCAGGAGGTTGAGTAGCACTTGTTCCAGTAGGTCGGGATCCGCCGTCAATTCCAGCGATTCTGGTTCGACGGAGATAGCGAGCTTTATCGCGCTCTTGCCAAGGGACGATCCAACAAGCTGTTCAACGCGTTTGAACAGCGTAACGATTGGGAAGATCTTGAATTTGGGATCGGGCACGTGAGTAAGTGTTCTGTACGAATTCACGAAACGAAGCAGTCCCTCGCTTCTCGTTTCGATCGTTCTCACCGCGGTCTGAACGTCGCCGAAGATCGGCGGCACCGGTTCGCCCTGCTCGCGGGAGTCCGTGCCGGAATCTGTCAGTAGCTTGTTCGCGGTGGAGGCGAGAGAAGCTATGGGAGCTATTGAGTTGACGATCTCATGCGTAAGGACACGTATGAGATTCTGCCAAGCGTCGAGCTCGACTTCCTCCATTTCACCTCGCAAGTCCTGAAGCGAAGCGAGCGTGTAAACGATCCCCCTCATTCTGAATTCGGAAGTCTGAATCGCCAGGCGCACGGAGAGATTGTCGTTTTCCACGCGGACGAGATTTCTTCCCCTGCGATTCGTATCCCTGACTGCGTCAAGTAGATCCGGACTTAGAACGCCGAGTTCCTTCACGTTTCTCAAAGAAGGCATGCCGATGAGCCGCTTCGCGGCGCGGTTAATCACGTCCACCTTTCCGTCGGGCCGGAACACAATGAGTCCGACGCTGAGCCGCTCAACGACAAACTGGAAGTATTGAAACTGATCCTCCCTCTCGGCCCTCATCTTCTCGAATCTCTGCGTAATTCTGTTGAAGGTCCTGTTCAGTTCGTCGAAGGCCTTGCTCCTCCCCGCGAGGCTGAATGTCTGCGTGAAATCCTCTGCTTCTATAGCCTCAAGGAACCTAGCCATGTTTCGGTTTTTCTTCTCAATCCACCTCGAAAGCGCAAAGACCTGGTACGCGGCCAGCACCCCCATCAGCGCCGCAATCTTATATAGTTCGATACCGAACAGGAAGTAGGCCAGGAGGCACAGCGTGCACGTCAGGAGTATAACACGAAAGACCGTTGCCAAACGGAAACGGTCAAGATGCATCGGATAACTCTTCAGGGTTATAATCCGTACTTTCTCATTCTACGGTAAAGGGCGGTCCTCGTCAGACCGAGTTCCTTCGCCGCAGCGGATACGCTGCCGTCATGTTTCTTGATTACTGTCTCAATGTGTTTCTTCTCGACCTGCAAAAGAGAATGATCCGGCCCCGCGGCGTTTTCCCGCGAGACGGCTGAAGATGATGAGAGGATCTCTTCCGGCCTGATAGAATCAGAGTCCATAAGTATAACGGCTCTTTCGATGACGTGCTGAAGTTCCCTCACGTTACCGGGCCAATGATAATCGCCCAGCACCCTGATCGTATCCGGAGATACATGTATGTGAGGCTTGTGGTACTTTCTTCCATAAATTTTCATGAAGTGCTCTACGAGAAGAGGAACATCATCTCTTCGCTCTCTGAGAGGGGGCAAGTTTATTTCTACAGTGTTCACCCTGTAAAGGAGGTCCTCTCTGAATTTCTTCTGCGCCACCATTTCATGGATCGGCGCGTTGGTGGCGGTGATGAGGCGAATATCGATCGGTCGGGGAGTATCAGAGCCCACCCGCATTACTTCGCGCCTTTCTACAACCGCAAGAAGTTTCGCCTGAAAAGAAAGCGGTAGGTTTGCAATTTCGTCAAGAAAGAGTGTGCCTCCAGAAGCGACCTCAAATCTTCCCATACGCTCATTGGTCGCTCCGGTGAAGGAGCCTTTTTCGTGTCCGAAGAGTTCGCTTTCAAAAAGCGACTCTGTCACCGCGCCCATGTCGACCGGGATAAATGGATTCGTTCCCCTGTTCGAAAAGCGATGTATGGCCCGGGCGACCAGTTCCTTACCCGTCCCGTTCTCGCCAAGTAGGAGTATGTTTGCCTCGGTGGCGGCCACCTTTCGTATCGTCTCGAAAACACGAACCATTGCAGGAGACTTACCGACCATGTCTAGGAAAGGCTGATCAAGCTCGGCGCTAAGAAATTGTTCCCTGTTGCGCGATGCCTCCAACTCAACTCTCGATTCCCGAAGCTTCAGTGCCGATGAGAGCGTGGCGAGTATCTTTTCATTCTGCCAAGGCTTTACGACGAAATCGGTCGCCCCTTCCTTGATAGCTCTGACCGCCGTGTCTATATCGCCGTATGCCGTTATAAGTATGACTACCGCGGCCGGGTCTACCGAAAGGATCTTGTTCAGCCATCGAAAACCTTCTTCCCCAGTCGTTACACCCTTCGCGTAATTCATGTCAAGGAAGATGACGTCGTAAGTTCTCGATTTCATCCTTTCTTCGATCTTTCGGGGGTCCTTCTCGGTTTCGACGGATGACAAGTGTGGTTTGAGAAGGAGTTCGAATGCAGTCAATACGGCTATGTCGTCGTCTACAATTAAGGCGCTTCCGCTTTTCTCTTTTGTCGATGCCATGGAAAAATCTAATAATCCTTTGCTTCTAAAGCGAATTTTTGCTTGAAATGGTCTGATTCCCGTAGTGTATCAAATCCGCACACTCGCTGTGCCAAAATCGTACAGGTGAAATTTTCGATACGCGAATCCGGTTTATATATAGGTTGAATTAATCAGGCATAATCTTTGGAGCTTAATCAAAACAATTACATGTTGATGACAACAACAGACTTTCGGGAATGATTCGACTTTACAACCTAAGAAAAATTTACCGAACAGGTCAAGTCGAAACGACCGCCATTGCCAACGCTAATCTCCGAATCGATCCCGGAGAATTCGTGGCAATCACCGGCCCTTCCGGCTCCGGCAAGACTACCTTGCTCACCATACTCGGGCTCCTCGATAGTCCGACCGAAGGGCAGTATTACTTCCTCGATGAGGAGGTGTCGAAGTTGACTGAGAAGCGGCGCGCGGATCTTAGGAGAAGGAACATTGGCTTCGTCTTCCAGAATTTCAACCTGATTAACCAGCTCACAGCCTACGAAAACATTGAACTGCCGCTTCTCCACATGGGTATAGCTTCCTCGCAGCGAAAGGATATGGTGATGGCCGTGATGGATAAGCTGCGGATTACTACAAGGAGAAACCACTATCCGCAGCAGCTCTCGGGAGGACAACAGCAGAGAGTCGCGGTCGCGAGAGCCGTGGTAGGAAATCAGCGAGTGATCCTGGCAGATGAGCCTACGGGTAATCTCGATTCGAGGAACGGGGAGGAAGTGATGGAGCTTCTCGCGAGACTGAACGAGGATGGTACGACGGTCGTCATGGTCACGCACTCGACTGAATACGCCAGCTGGGCAAATCGTGTGGTACAACTTTTTGACGGTCACGTGACCAATGAAAACATTTTGGAAGGGAAGAGGAGTGTTTCGGAGCTATCTTAAGACGATCTTCAGAAACATTTCGGGATCCAAGATTTACTTCTTCATAAATGTCGCGGGCCTTTGCATAGGGTTCACGATCTTCACTTTAATAGTGCTCTACGTCCTGAACGAGCTTAACTACGATACCTTCAACAAGAAGGCCGACAGGATATACAGGGTCGTTGAGCTTCAGAAGTCTCCGGGCGGGCAAGTCCAGCGAGTGGCCATAACGATGCCGGCACTTGGACCGGCGTTACAGAGCGAGTTCCCGGAGATCGAGAACACAGCGAGACTTCTTATATGGCCAACGGTACTATGTCATCATCAGGAGAAGCGCTTCTACGAGGACGGGTTATCTTTTGCCGACTCCAGCATTTTCAACATCTTCACTTTTCATTTCTTAGAAGGCAACCCATCCACAGCCCTCGATGATCCATATGATATTGTCATTGACCAGTCCGCCGCAAATAGGTACTTCGGCGATGCTGATCCAATTGGTAAGTCCATATCCGTAGAAGCCGAGTTTGGCCAGAATGCATTTCAGGTAACGGGAGTTATTCGGGATTTTCCCAAGAATTCTCACCTAAGTTTCAGTATGATCGCGTCGCTGAGCACACTACAAAAGGAATATAGTCCTTTCATAGGATGGGCTGACAATGATGTTGCGACCTATGTTCTCTTGCACAAAGGTTACAAATCGGAAGTTATCCAGAGAGGACTACCTGAGTTCTTGGCGACCAACCTTCCCGAAAACCTCTGGAAAGGCTTGGCTATCTATCTTCAGCCGCTAAAGGATATCCACCTTTACTCAGGTAACATTCTGTACCAAATGAATCATGACGAGGGCAATATTGACACGGTGAGGCTGTTTAGTTTAATAGCATTCTTTGTGATCTTTCTTGCCTGCATAAACTTCATTAACCTGACGACCGCGCGCTCCGCGATCCGGACCCGGGAGGTGGGAATTCGCAAGCTGCTGGGCTCATATCATTCTCACCTCATTTACCAATTCATCGGGGAATCTATCGTGATTTCCTTCGTGGCTTTGCTTCTCTCATTCCCTTTGGTA
>JAJYGB010000481.1 GCA_021785235.1 Bacteroidota bacterium | reverse complement strand
GGTTGAAAGTAAAATTCCGACTTTTGCCATGTTTACCAACCTGCCGGAGGAGATTTCGATAGGCTATAAGCGTTTTCTCGAAAACCGACTCAGGGAGAAGTTTAAGTTCGAGGGCGTTCCAATACGACTTGTCTTCAAGCAGAAATAGGCCCTGAATAGTGACGTTGACTCATGGATTGAAGTTAGGATAAATGACTGTGGTACCTGGCTGGACGTACCCGATACCCAGCCAGCCTCCTTGCGTCGCTGTTTGTGCCGAGATAGTATTGGAGAACATTGCACGATGCTTGAGCTCGTTTCGCTGAAGAAAAAATTTGGATCCTTCACCGCCGTTGACGGCATTTCCATGAGGGTCGACGCGGGGCAAATATACGGGTTCCTCGGCCCGAACGGCGCCGGCAAGACCACAACGATTAAGATGATCGCCACGCTGCTCAAACCCAGCTCAGGCCGCGTCTTGATTAACGGAATAGACGCGCACCGCTCCCCCCATGACGCGAAACAATACCTCTCGTATGTACCCGACCAGCCTTTCCTTTACGACAAGTTGACTGGATTAGAGTATCTACTTTTTGTTGCCAGGATATATAAAATGAGAGAGGCTGAAAGTTCGGAAGCTCTAAAGGATGTTGCCGAGACGTTTGAGGTTAAGCCATGGCTCAACAGGCGCATAGAGGATTACTCGCAGGGGATGAGACAGAGGCTGGTTCTCGCGGCGGCGATGCTTCACAAACCGAAACTTATCGTGATAGACGAGCCAATGGTGGGGCTCGATCCAAAGGGAGCGGAGACTTTCAAAACCCAGATGAAACTAACAGCCGCCAAGGGCGCGGCCATTCTCATGACTACACATCAGCTTTCCCTGGCGACAGAGATATGCACCCGGTTGGGCATTATCAAAGCTGGGCGGCTGGTGTTTGAGAGCCCGGTGGAACAGTTTTCGGGCGACGGGGTCGAAAAGCTGGAAAAGAAATACCTTGAACTGACATCGTAATCCGCCAATGCTAAGAGATCTTGTCAGAACGAAACTTCACCTCTTATACCTCGAAGGTGGAGAGCGCGTCAGCCGCCATCTCGCCAGATCCGTATTTTCCATCCTGACGTTTACCCTCTTCGCGTATCTCACTTACTTAATCGTGGAGATTGCGACCAAGTACCTCCTTGTCCAGGCTAAGATCGGCCTATTCCTCTATCACCGGCTTCTTGCTCTCGCGCTCTTCGTTTTCTTCGCCATAATCAGCATCGCGAATATACTAGTGGCGTTCGCCACGATTTTCAGGAACAACGAGGCGGAATTTCTTCACACGCTGCCTCTAAAGCCAGTGGAGATATTCACCTCAAAGTTTCTTGACTCGTTCCTCTACAGCTCAGCTCTCATGATAATTGCCATCCTGGCGGCGGTCTCCGGGTACGCGGGATACTTCGGGAACCTGGCGGTGGCGATCACTGGAATTGTGTTTTCGATTCTCCCGCTGATCCTCTCGGCGGCTTGCGTCGGTGCAATTGTCCTGCTTGTAGTACTGAAAATCGCACAGCGAGTATCTATAAGAACGGCCGTGCTCACAGTGACGCTCTTGTACGCGGCGAGCATTTACTCGTACGTAGTACTAAATAATCCGTTCACGTTGTTCACCAACGTGATGAAATACTATCCTCACATCGACAGATACCTCGGGGTTCTCGATCCCAAGCTCGATTACTTCGCGCCGAGTTTCTGGTCCGCGAACTTCTTTTACTTCGCGACGACAGGAAATTTTGTGGGTGCCGCCGCATCGGCGCTGATTGTTTGCACGGTTGCTTTCCTGCTATTCCTTGTCATGATCAGGCTGGCGGATAAATATTACGAGGAAGCCTACTGGACGGCGAAGCATAAACTGTTCCAAAGCAAAATCAAAGATGGCTCCGAGCCGTTCTCGCAGCCCGACCGGGCGCCGCCGAAGGGCATCTCTTTGATGAAAAGGGATCTGCTTGTTTTCGTAAGAGAGCCGAGTCAGACATTTCATTTCGCGGTGCTGATGGTGCTTATCGGGATTTTTCTCCTGAACCTTTTCGAGATGAAGATTTATCTTCCCGATACCTTCATAGTTTCTTCAGCGTTCACGCTTATTTACGCGTTCAACAGCTTCCTTGTCGTCTCCCTATCTGTGAGATTCGTGTATCCGATGCTAAGCCTTGAAGGGGAGACGATGTGGTTGCTTCGTTCCTCGCCGTTGAGTCTTAAGAAGGTATTCTACTCAAAGCTCGTTCCGAGCATCATCTTCCTCACGGCGGTCGGAGCTATTCTCGGATACGCCGCGCCGTCGCCTTTCAAGAATTTTAGGGGGCTCATAACCGCTAGCGTAATCTACGGCTCGCTTGGCGGAGTAGTCTTTCCATCGTTTGTAATGATGTTCGGGGGTGTTTTCGCGAACTACAAGGAAAACAACCCGGTCAGGATATCTTCGTCACACGGCGCGACGGTTTCGCTCCTTGTCTCGATCGGAGTAATGGTGATACTCAGTTCGGTGGTGTTCAATCAGACATTCGATTATTTCGCTTCGAGAGGGAATATCCCCGTCGATGTCTCACGAGCATGGATTCTTGGACTTGTTGGAGTCGTTTGTTTCGGACTGGCGAGGCTCTTCGGTGTCAGGGCGCTGAAAGTCGATATGTGAAGGTTGGCGCGAGAACAGCTTCGGCGTTTCAGGCGAGCGAATTTTCACGCGCGGGGGTTGAGGTTCACGGGCGCGGACGTGAAACGTCATCAAGTGACCTGGCGCTTCCACTTGTTTCTTTTTTGGATCGCGTCTAAATTTTTGAGTCCTCTGCCGTGGTGCTGCTTGATCCGGACAACTCATGGCAGGAGGGCACTTACCAAGCCGGAGCGCCGATGGATTTCGAAAATATTATTCTCACCAAAGAAGTTCCCGCTGTGACCATCCAGTTAAATCGCCCGGAAGTTCTCAACGCGTTGAGCCATAGATTTTTGACGGAGCTCGCGGCCGATTTGGAGCGGTTTGACGCGGACGCGGAGAATCGGGATGATCATCGCTTCGAAATCCTCCGTGGCCGTCTGACTCGGGAAAAAGCGGTCCCCAAGGCCGATGAGCTTGCCTTGAGAGACGGACTAGAATTTGAACGCAGAAATTTCTTCGTGCTCTTTTCAAGCCCTGTTCAGAAGGAAGGGATGAGAGCATTCATGGAAAAAAGAATGCCGCAGTGGAAAGGCAAATGAAACGCGCCTGATCATCCGCGGCGAATAACAGGTAATGAAATGAAAAGAAGACTCGACCTTATTTTGAGAGCGCACAACGGCTCAATTATCTATGAGGACGAGAGAATAATTGTGATTGAGAAGCCGCCTCAGTTTCTCGTCCTTCCCGACAGGTACAACCAGTCTCTGCCGAATCTCTATACCGCGTTGAAGGATGAATTCGGCGGAATCTTCGTCGTTCACCGCATCGACAAAGAGACCAGCGGCGTAATAGTCTTTGCGAAAGATGCGGACGCACACGCTCAATTGAATTCGCAGTTCGAGCACAGAGATATCCATAAGAATTACGTGGCGATAGTCGTAGGAAAGCCAATGGAAGCGGACGGGGTCATCGATGCGCCGATATCCGAAAGTCCGAGCCACCCCGGTGTCATGAAGGTGAACAGCAAACACGGCAAGCCTTCTGTTACAAAATTCAGTGTCGAGGAGTTGTTCGACGGTTACGCTTTTGTGAGGGCGATGCCCGAGAGCGGGAGGCTCCACCAGATAAGGGTACACCTCGCGTCGATAGGACTCCCCATCTTGTGCGACAGGATTTACGGAGACGGTGCACCGTTCTTTCTCTCGGATGTCAAGCCGAACTATTATTCCGAAGGGGACGAGAAACCGCTTCTTTCGAGGTCGGCCCTTCACGCCGCTTCGATTACTTTTGTCCATCCGGGCACAAACTCGGAAATGAATTTTGAGGCCGAACTTCCCAAAGATATGAGGTCGGTTCTGAATTACCTCCGCAAGTTCAGATCACATAATCCCGCCATGCGTCAGCTTGAAGGCTCCTATCACCATGCGTGATTTTGAGACGATAAGCGTCGAGATCGGCGAAGGGATCGGGCGCCTGACAATGAACAGGCCGGATTCATTGAACGCATTAAACGACAAGATGACTACCGATATCCAAATCGCCTTGAAGGAACTCTCGGCTGATAGGAGCGTGCGTTGTGTCTCAATAACGGGGAGCGGAAGAGCGTTTTCATCGGGGCAGGACCTAAAAGAAGCATCGCAGCTTAAATCGTTCGCCGACTCGTTGAGAAAGAGGTACAATCCGATCATAAAGCTTGTCACGGGGATGGAAAAGCCTGTTATAGCGCTCGTGAACGGAGTGGCGGCTGGGGCTGGGATGAGCCTGGCGCTCTCGTGCGATTATCGGATTATGACTTCAAGCTCGAAACTGATCCAGGCTTTCGTGAGAATCGGACTCGTCCCGGACTCGGGCTCCACATTCTTTCTCCCCCGTTTTGTCGGATATGCTAAGGCCTTTGAACTGGCAGCCCTCGGAGAAGAGATTTCCTCGGAGGAGGCGTTGAGGCTTGGCATCGTAAACAGGGTGTTCCCGGACAACAAATTTGTGGCCGAGTCGGAGAAGATACTTGCAAGGTTCGCAAGCGGTCCGACGAAGGCGTATTCTACGATAAAGAAGATGCTCAGGCATTCGGCGGTATACTCACTCGAACAGACGCTTGAGTACGAAGCGTATATGCAGGAAATCTCCGGGCGGACGGAGGACGCAAAGGAGGCGACGCAAGCCTTTATCGAGAAACGTCCTCCGGTTTTCAGAGGCAATTAGCCGGCGCCGCGGAAGTAAATACATGAGGGGGGTGTGTGCCCCGTCTAAAGTCAGAGAGGAGGACGATTATGGCGACAGATCCAGCAAGAAATCCATCCGGCCTGTCAGATGCAGAGCGCGAAAGACGGATGTGGGAGAAGTTGCAGAAGGGAGAGTCTATCGAAACGGTGGACGAGATGGGTGATGAATACTACGTCAGTCTCACCGGCCTTATGTTGCAGCAAGCGGATTCTGAACTCGCAGGCGCGTTCGGATGTGTGCCATGGATCGTAAAGGCGCCGAATACCGAGGAGAAGCTTGCGGTCGCAAATATAGTCAAGGATGAGGTGCGCCACGCCAGGTCCATGTACCGCCTGCTGGCCGACATTGGCATCGATGCGGAATCGCATGTCGCGATGCACGATTATACCCACGAGGCCGACTTCAATTCTGACGATCCAGGACTCGAGCGGGCCGTCGATAATGGGCGAGTGCACGTCTCTTATTACAAGATAGATACATGGACGGATCTTATACTGTTCCAGTTCTGTATGGACCGCGGCGCTGGTCACCAGCTGGAGGATGTTCGTAAGTCTTCGTATGGTCCGTGGAGGAGAGAGGTTGATCGAATCTTCACGGAAGAGGCAATGCACGTAAGTCACGGCGATTTCTGGGTGAGAAAGCTCGCGTTTGACCATTCCGCGAAAGCCGGAGTGCAGGAGGCTCTCAATCGCTGGTACCCGATGGCTATGAGTATTTTCGGCAGGTCGAACAATGAGGGGAACGCGCTTCACAGGAAATACGGTTTGAAAGCGAGAGACAACGATGAAGTCCGCAAGGGATTCGTCGATGAGGTGCGGCTAAGATGTTCCGAATGCGGTTTGAAACTTCCAGACTGGAAACCTGACTGGGAGAAGATGGAGGAAGATGGGGTGATATCAGCCTGATGAGAGCGGTAGGTATTGTAGGAACCGGCACAATGGGTGCGGGAATTGCCATCTCGTTCGCCCGGAGCGGATGGGACGTTTTGCTGTACGACCTCTCGAAAGAAATCGTGGCTCATTCGCTGGAATTAATCGTCAAAGAATTTCACCGCGAATCTGAAAAGGGGAGGATAAAGGCGGAGGACGCGCAGGCGGCGATTGCGAGGATCCATCCGCGGACTGAGCTGTCTGATTTCTCCGAGGCGCATCTAGTTGTGGAGGCGGTTACGGAAGATCTCGCGATCAAGAAGGAGCTATTCGCAAAGTTGGACCGGATATGTTCTTCTGAAGTTCCGTTGACCTCGTGCACGTCGAGCCTGTCCATCGGCGCAATTGCCAATGGTTGCGCCGGTCGGGACAGGATCGCGGGCCTGCATTTCTTCAATCCAGCGCATAAGATGAAACTGGTGGAGGTCGTGAAGACCGACTTCCTTGCGGGGGAGGCCATGCAGGAGCTTTCTCAGATCGTCAGACAGATAGGCAAGACGCCGATCCTTACCAGAGATACTCCGGGTTTTGTAGTGAACCGGTGTGCGAGGCATTTCTACCTTGAACCTCTGAGGTTTCTCTCCGAGCGATTGGGCAGCGTAGAGGAAATAGATTTCGCGTTTGAGTCTGCCGGGTTCCCGATGGGGCCGTTCAGACTGCTTGACCTCGTAGGTGTGGATGTGAATCTTCTCGTGTCAAAATCTATTTATGAGCAATTCTTCCACGAACCTAGATTCAGGCCCGTGATCATGCAGCAAAAGATGGTCGAGTCCGGTTTGCTTGGCAGAAAAACCGGGAAGGGATTTTACAGTTACGACGGCAAGTCGCCAAGGGCCGCCTTGAGAATTGAAAGGCGGGAGTCCGTTATTAGTGAGTCACTCTCTGAGATGGCGCATAAGATAGCTGCGAAGCTCGAGACAGGTGGCCAGCTCAATGTGCCTCAACAAGTGATTCTCGCGAGGACTATCTCCATGCTTATCAACGAAGCTCACCTGATGATGGAGGAAGGAATAGCCGACAGAGACTCCATTGATCTGGCGATGAAGCTTGGTACAAATTTTCCAAAGGGGCCTTTGGAATTCTCCGATTCTATTGGCAAATATATGATAGCCGAATTCCTGCAGGCAATGCGCCGCACTTATGGTGACGCCTACAGGCCAAGTCTTCTGTTGTCCCAATAGAAGGAGAAATGGATGCGTTGCAAAAATCTTTCACTCATGTTGCTTCTTCTCTTTTCCGTCCCCGCATTGGCGCAGCCTCAGGTGTACAATTTTAAAGAGCTCCAGCGGTTTCTCCCGGAAGGCGATTTCGGCAAGTACAAGCGCGGCGAACCGACCGGTGAGACATCCTCCATGATGGGGTTTGCAACCTCGTGGGCCCAGGTCATCTATCGCGCCGAGACGGACACTTCGAAGAGCGCCATATCCATCAAGATAACGGATATGGTGAGTATTCCTTCTTACATGTATATCGGCAGCGATGTCGATAAGAAAACAGAAACGGGATACGAGAAGACCGTCCTGTACAAAGGCATTAGAGTGCTCGAGACCTTCGACAGCACATCGAAGGAAGGAAAGCTGCAGCTTCCCGTAGCAAATCGGTTCCTGGTAGAAGTAACCGGAAGCGGCGTTATGAATGCTGCTCCACTTTACGATCTTTTGGATCGTTTGGACCTCAAGGCGTTGGAAAAACTTGGCCAGAAGTCTTAATAGAAATTTTGCAATTGTACAAGTCGTTAGGCGGTAGAAGACAATTTGTTCCCAAGAAATGACATAAGTTCGGGAAAATTACAGAGGTGTTTTGAGGAACGTAAGACCGAGCGAACTTGCCGTCCCAATTATCGGATCGCCTGCCGAGAAGTCTAAAATCGACTTACCCGGTGTGACGAGGTTATCATTGGCTGCATCGATCAAGGAGGCGAGGACAACAGAAGAGTGACGCGTATGGTGGTACTTATAGCCGAATTCCCCTGCCGCGTACCAGTGTGTGCTTAAGCGTAAGGCGTATTGTTCGTCTTTGCCAGCGAAAATTTGTTCTGGCGTGTTACATTAAAGGAAATAATAAGGAGACAATAGATGAATTGGTTTCACATATCGTTGTTCTTTCACCTGCTCGGGGTCGGGATGATCTTCACTCTTCTGTTTGCCGGTCCCATCATCGAGGCTAATTTCAGATGGGAGAACGATATCAGGATGAAACAACATGCGGCAAAGATGCTCAGGAGTGTCGGTCTCCTCTCGCCGTTTGGCGCCCTTGTCCTCATACTCAGCGGCATTGGCAACATGATATTCCTAAATATCAGTGTTGGCGACTTGTTCGGGGCCGATGCCTGGCTTGGCATCAAGCTTTTCTTTTTCATCATCCTTCTCGGGATAGGGATGGTTGTGAGTCCTAAGACCGGTCGCCAGCGAGCAATGCTGCTCGACCAGATGAACCAGATCAACCCTCCGGAAGATGCCAGTGATAAGCTGGAGGCGCTTAACAGCAAGCAGACGGTGTTCTTTGTCTTAAACTGGGCACTCGTGGTCATCATTGTCCTGATCACTCTATTCAAACCTTAGGCTGAATACGATAACCATTCATGGAGATTCTTAATGAGCACAAGAACAATATCATTGATACGCAGGTACGAGAACGGCCCAGGCGATCTTATAGCGGGCGTGGACGGGCTTTCCGACAGAGATTTGGATAGGCGGCTTGCCTCGAAAAAATGGACTATAAGACAGCAAGTTCATCATCTCGCCGATGCTGAGCTGAATCTCGTCTATAGGATGAAGAAGATCATCGCGGAGGAAAACCCTCTCCTAATGGCGTTCGA